>JBIKIA010000311.1:0-5886 GCA_044361885.1 Prosthecobacter sp.
CGTAAATTCATGGTCGAGTTCCTCCAGGAAAACTGCCTGCACGAGGATCTCGCCAGCTTCGTGAAGCCGCGCAATCCCTTCCGCTACCTGCGCGGCCGCAAGCTCATGCGTGAGTTCATCAGCGCAGACCTCCAGGACGTGGACGACTGTTCCGCGCTCATCTCCAGCCTGGAGACTGATGGCAAAGGCATTCCTATTCTCTTGAAGCACTACCTCCGCCTGAGTGGCACCATTCTCAGCTTCAACGTGGACAAGCAGTTCTCCTCGGTCATCGACGGACTCATCCTCGTGGATCTCACCGAAACCGAGCCCAGACTTCTCGCCAAATACATGGGCGAAGAGAAATGCCGCGAGTACCTCGCGCGGCACAAGGCTTCCTGATCTCGTGAGCAGGATTAAGCCAGCAACTCCTTCACCACCCCGCATTCGTTCACGCCGGTCAGGCGGAAGTCGAGGCCCGCATACTTGTAGGTGAAGCGTTCGTGATCGAAGCCGAGCATGTGCAGAAGTGTGGCGTGCAGGTCATGCACGTGGACTTTGTTCTCGATGGCAGCAAAGCCGAACTCGTCCGTGGCACCGTGCGTGTAGCCGCCTTTGGCACCACCACCGGCCAGCCAGTAGGTGAAGCCGTAGTGGTTGTGATCGCGACCGCGTTGCTTGCCAGCATTCGCACCTGGAGTTGGCAGCTCGACCGCGGGTGTGCGGCCAAACTCGCCGCCCCACATCATGAGGGTGTCATCGAACAGGCCGCGCTGTTTCATATCGCCCATGAAGGCGGCGATGGCTTGGTCCACGTCTTTGGCTAGACGGGCGTGGTCGAGGATCTCGTCGTGGCTGTCCCAAGGCTGACCAGCACCGGTCCAGAGCTGGATGAAGCGGACGCCACGCTCCAGCAAACGACGTGCGATGAGTGTCTGGCGGCCAAAGTCGTTTTCGCCATAGGCTTTGCGCACGGACTCGGGCTCCTTGCTGATGTCGAAGGCATCCGTCGCCTCCATCTGCATGCGGTAGGCCAGTTCGAAGCTCTGGATGCGGGCATCGAGCTGCTGATCGTTCTGGCGCTGCTTGAGATGGTTTTCGTTCAGCTCATGCAGTAGGTCGAGCTGCCGACGTTGCTGCTTGAGATCAAGCGACCCGTTCTTGATGAACTCGACGAGCTTGTCCACCTCGGTGTCTTCCGTGTTGATATAAGTGCCTTGGTAGATGCTTGGGAGAAAAGCGGACTGCCAGTTCTTCGTCCTGCGCGTGGGCATGCCTTTCGGGCACATGGAGATGTAGCCGGGCAGGTTTTCATTCTCGGAACCGAGCCCGTAAGTGATCCACGAACCCATGCTCGGGCGATGCAGACGACCATCGCCACAGTTCATGAGGCCGAGCGAGGGCTCATGATTCGGCACATCGGCATACATGGAGCGGATGACGCAAAGGTCATCGGCATAGGCGGCGGTCTTGCCAAACAGGTCGCTGACTTCAAGGCCGCACTTACCATACTTTTTGAAGGCAAAAGGCGACTTCAATCCAGCACCGGTCGGGCGTTCGGTCTTCAGCACGCTTGGTAGAGCCTTGCCGTCGAACTTCGCCAGCAGCGGCTTCGGATCAAAGGTATCCACCTGCGAAGGTCCGCCATTCATGAAGAAGTGGATCACGCGCTTCGCCTTCGGCTCATGATGCGGCTGGCGCACGCCAAATGGGTTCGTGCCATCCACGCCAGCAGCCTGGGCCTGATTGGCACCCATGAGATCGCCGAGCACATAAGCTCCGAGCCCAGTGCCCAGCCTATTGAGCAACTGGCGGCGAGTGAGGAAGTGGTCTTCGAGATTGAGGGAATGATGGGACATGGCGGGGGGCTGTTTAGATCTCAATCCACAAACTGAAACTCATTCGACATCATGAGCACCTGGGCGAGTTGGGAGAGGGGGGATTGGGGTTTGGTGCGGTTGAGGGGCCAGGCGTCGGGGCCGCAGAAGTCGGTATCGGACTTGGTGATCATGGTGACCGTGCCGTCGGCATTCACGCGGTCGATCTTGGGAATCCAGGTGTAACCGTCGCTGTCGGTGCTGGCTTCGGAATCGACGACGAAGGAGATCGTCTCGCCCTGCTGGACTTCGATCTCGGCTTTGAGGTCGATGCTATCCACGGGCTTCAGCAGGTGATTCACGATCACGCCAGTGCGGCTGGAGACGATCATGCCACGCACGCCATTGCCACGCTCGCTGGTGCGCTTGAGCACGCCACTGAGGCGGATGCGTTCTTTTTCAAAAGGGGAGGTCCACTGCATCACGGAGGCAAAATCACGGCCTGGATGCCCGCTGTTGGCGGCGAGGAAGAGATGGCCGAAATCCTTGTCAGGGAAGGTGTCGGTGGGGAACCAGCGGTTCTTCGTCTGCGAGGTCTTGCCGAAGTGCTGCATGGGCTTGAAGGCACCGAGCTTGTGCAGTCCGGCGGCGTCCTTCTCCACCTTCGCGTAGCCGTAACTCCAAACAAACGCACTGCTGCGGCGGCGTAGCTGCTCGCTGTCTTCGATGAAGCGCTGCGCCATATCGACCTCATCAGGTCGTGGGTCACGGCGCAGGACGCGGTGGTAGAGATCGGTGACGGCTTGGGAGTCGATGGTGCTGCCTTTGATCGGTGTCTTCTCGGCAGCCTTGCTGGCGCGCTGGCTCATGAAGGGGCTGTTCATCAGGAAGAGCGCCTGCTGCGGCACGGTGGTGACGTAGCGCATCGGGCTATGGCTGTCCGAGTTCGCGAAGTCGAACATCGCAGGCACCGTCGGCTGATCATAGCGATCCACGAGCAGGAAGACGCTGCGGCGGGCGTCAGCATCCTTATCCGTGTAGCGCACAGCACGCCCACCGGAGATCCCGAGATCGAGGTCCGCGCTGGCCTGGAGCAAAGCATCACGCATGGTCTCGTAGTCGAGGCGCTGGCGGTTGTAGCGACTGAGCAGGTCGTTGTCGGCATCCTTCAGGCTTTTCTCAGGCGTCACAGCGCTGTCCTGCTGCCAGGTGCGGCTGGTGAGGATGAGCTGATGCAGCTTCTTCAGGCTCCAGCCATTATCCATGAGGTAGGACGCGAGGTGGTCGAGCAGCTCCGCCTGCGCAGGCTTCGGAGTCTGCACACCGAAGTCGCTCGTCTGCCCAACCAATGGCTTGCCAAAGTGCATCATCCACACGCGGTTCGCGATGACTCGGGCGGTGAGCGGGTTGTCCTTGCTGGCGATCTTCTTCGCCAGTTCCAGACGGCCACTGCCATCAGTGAACTTCTCTCCGCCAAACATCGTCAGCCACGCACGCGGAGCGGGATCACCCTGACGTGCGGGATTGCCGCGCACAAAGACGCGCACATCGGTGGGCTTCGGCTTGTCTAGCGTGACCATGGCGCGAGGCGGTGCGCCGGGGTGCTCGGACTCGATCTTCACGCGGTCATTGCTGAACTTCGTGACCTTCTCCAGATCCTTGCGGGTAAAGAAAAGGTTCGCCTGCTCCACTGGCACAGCCATGGGGCTGGGGTCACTCATCAGGATCTCGCGCACCTGTTTCCAGTCGGCATTGTCGGGCTCCTTGCCGTCCAGGCAGGTGAGGAAGATGTCCGCGTACATCTTGGCGATGTCGTCGAAGCTCTTCGGCGCGGGGCGTTTGGCCAGTTCATTGCGCGGCACGGCATTCAGACCGCTTTCAGGCTTCGTCAGCGAGGCCAGCACCACGGGTGCCTTGGCGGCAAACTCCGCTGCGGGGATGGCGGAGAACTCCTTCCATGCGATCATCACCGGATGCGGCTTACCCTTCAAAGCATGGCGCTGAACGAAGTCGCCCCACTTGTCCGCCACCGTGTCGCGCAGCTTGAGTTGACCTGCACGACCGCGCATAGCGACGCGGTCTTTGATGCCCGAAGCCTCCTGGGCAAAGGCCAGATACTGGCTCACGCGCTCCGGCGTGCGGATTTCGTGATACACCTCTGTCTTGAACTCCATCTCCTTCTTCGCGATCTCCGCCACCTTGGCTTCATAGTCCTTGAAAGCCGCTTCATCCGCCGCTTTGCCGATCACCGGAAGGTCCTTCTGCTCCGGCTGCTCGCTGCTGTTGAAGATGGAATACATCGCGTAGTAATCCTTGCTCGGAATTGGGTCGAACTTGTGATTGTGGCAGCGCGCGCAGCCCACGGTCACGCCGAGCATCCCACGACTGACCACGTCGATGCGGTCATCGATCTGGAGATTGCGGTCGCTGATGAACTTGTCTCCCACATTCAGAAAGCCGAGCGCGGCCAAAGACGGATGCGCAGGCTCATTCGGGTGCAGCTTGTCCGCCGCTAGCTGGTGCATGAGGAACTGGTCATAGGGCAGGTCTTCATTGAGCGACTTCACAACCCAGTCGCGATAGGTGTAGGCATAGGGATAATTGATGTTTCTCCCCGCCACCTGATAGCCGTCCGTGTCCGCATAGCGTGCCACGTCCAGCCAGTGGCGTGCCCACCGCTGGCCGTAGGTCGGCGTGGCGAGCAGTCTCGTGATCAGCTTCTCAGCGTTCGGCTCTTTGACGAAATTCTGCACGTCCTCGTAGCTCGGCTGGAGGCCTGTCAGCGTCACATGGATGCGGCGGCACAGCGTGGCCGGATCTGCCTTTGGCGCGAAGTCGATGCCCGCCGCCTTCAGCTTGGAGCCGACCAAGCCGTCGATGCTCACTCCCGGCTGGCGCTGCACCGGCAAATAAGCCCAATGCTGCATCGGGTCCGCCTTCGTCTCATGCGCCACCTCCACCTCAGCAGGCCAGGGGAGACCCATCGTGATCCACTTCTCCAGCGCGGCGATCTGCGCGGGCTTCAGCTTCTCCGCCTTCTTCGGCATCGCCTCCACACCGGGGGCGTGGTTGATGGCCTTGATCAGCTTGGAGATCGCCGGATTCCCCGCCTCCACCACCTTGCCGTAGTCGCTCCCCTTCATCAGAGCGCTGCGGATGTCCACCCGCAGGCCGTTCTCGTGCTTATGCCCGCCGTGGCAGTCATAGCAGTTCTCCGCCAGCACCGGGCGGATCTCTTTTTCAAAGAACTCGATCTGCTCCGGCGGGAAAAGATCAGCAGCATGGGTATGGACGCTCACAATGGCGAGAGCGCCACCCAGCAGGCGCAGCGGGCGTGTAAACAAAGGTGTCATCGGGGGGGGAATGCGACAGGTGGTGATGTATCCTAACATCACCTAAAGCAATACGAACGAGGCATGAGCGCCTTGCAGACCAGTTTTTTGCGAATTCTGCGAAAGCCCGCCTCATCCTTGGCATGAAAACTTCCCGGTTGCGCGGGGCGGGGGGAGCGGGCTTCATCGGCAGCCATGTCTTCTGTCCCCCACACGACTCCGCTGATCCTTCCTTCTCTCCTGGCCTCTGACTGGTCCAAAGTCGGGGCCGAGGTCAAGAAAGCCGAGGACGTCGGGGTGCAGTGGCTGCATCTCGATGTGATGGACGGGGCCTTCGTGGACAATATCTCCTTCGGCCCGCAGATGGTGCAGACGGTGCGGAAATGCACGGGGATGTTCCTGGATGTGCATCTCATGATCCACCGCGCGGATCATTACCTGGAGCGCTTTCTCAAAGCGGGGGCGGATAACATCACGATCCATGTGGAGGCGAACTACGACAGCTCTGTGGCGGAGACTTTGCAGCGCATCCGTGCGGCTGGGAAGCAATGCGGCATCGCTCTGCATCCGAGCACACCGTTTGAAGCCGCGATCCCGTATGCGGACATGATCGATCTCCTGCTGGTCATGACCGTGGTGCCAGGCTTCGGCGGGCAGCCTTTCATGGAGAAGGAAACCATGCCCAAGCTGGCTGCAGCGCGAGATTATCGCGATGCCCACGGTCTGAAATACCACCTGGAAGTCGATGGGGGCATCTA
>JBIKIA010000312.1:0-5873 GCA_044361885.1 Prosthecobacter sp.
CGATGTGAACGTCCTCGTCATAGTGCATCCTGCCGACATCACCGAGCAGGCCGAATACGCCATCGACCAGTATTTGATGAAAGGCGGCCAGGTGCTCGCCCTCGTCGATCCGCAGTGTCTCGTCGCTCAGCGCGTGTACAGTCAGCAGCAGAACCCGATGACCGGCCAGCCCGGCGGAGTCATCAATCCGACCTCGGATCTGCCCAATCTCTTCAAAGCTTGGGGCGTCACCTACAACAAGTCTGACATCGTCGCCGACATGAACTACCGCACCCAGCTCATGGGCCGCCAGACCCCTGTGGCGCTGCGCCTGCCGAATGAAGCTCTGAACAAGAATGAGCGCATCACCTCGGATCTCCAGAGCCTCATCTTCATGATGTCCGGAGCCCTGGACGTCAGCGCCAAGGACGGCATCACTGCCACCACACTCGCGGCCTCCTCAGAAGCCAGCGACCTCATCGACAGCACCACGGCTGAGAAATACATCCGCGAGCCCGTCACCACCTTCAATGCCACTGGCAAGAAGCAGACGCTCGCCGTCATGCTGAAGGGCAAATTCAAAACCGCCTTCCCCGGTGGCAAGCCCAAAGGCCCCGCCGCAGCTCCAGGTGGTCCTGGTGGCCCCGGAGGTCCGGGTGCCCCTGGCGGATTCCCCGGTGGTTTCCCTGGAATGCCGAGGCCTGAAGGCGGCGGCGCTCAAGACGATGCCAATGCTCCCAAGACCAGCGTGACTCCGGCTCCCGCACCCGCACCCGCAGCGCCTGTGGTCGTCACCACGCCTCCTGTGGCGGCCCCTACCGCTGCGCCCGCACCGGCACCCGTTGCTGCTGCGAAGAAAGATGAAGCCAAGCCAGCCGAACCTGCCAAGCCCACGGACGGCACGATCCTCGAAACCGCCAACGCTGAGGGCTCCGTCGTCCTCTTTGCCGATGCGGACATGATGTATGACGCCTTCACCGTGCAGCAGGACCCCATGACCGGCGGCCTCGTCGCTGTCGATGGCAACCTGCCGATGTTCCTCAACACCGTGGAAATCCTCAGTGGTGGTGGCGACCTCCTCCAGGTCCGCAGCCGCGCCAGCACACGCCGTCCCTTCACCAAGATGGACGAACTGCGCGAGAACGTGGAGAAGCAGTTCCGCCCCAGCCTGACCCAGAAGCAGGCCGAGATGGACAAGATCGCCCAGGACATGGGACCGCTTCAAGTGAAGAACGGCCAGATCGTCATCGACCCGAATCAGGCCAAGAAGCTCGACGAAATGCGCCTCAAGCAGACGCAGATCAAAAAGGAAATCCGCGAGATCAAAAAGGACCAGAACAAGGACATCGACTTCACCCAGAACATGATCACGCTGCTGAACGTGTTTGGCGTGCCGTTGCTCGTCGTCGTCATCGGTCTCACGCTGGCCATGCGCCGCCGTTCGGTCACTGCCGCTGTCTGATCCCCACGAATTCGAAACCACTGAACCATTCCACATACGACCATGAAGAAGCTCCTTCTCCTCCTGGCCATCCTCGGCGGCCTTGTCGGCTTCGCCGTGTATTATCAGAACCAGCAGAACCTCTCGCTGAACACCGCCGCCACACGCGGGGTGAAGCAGCGCGAGCAATTGCTCCCCGATCTGCAAATCTCAGCGACCCGGAAATTTGTTATCAGAGACAGCAAAGCCAGCGTCACGATCAGCATCGCTGACGACCTCAAATCCGCCGTCGTGGCAGAGCGCGGAGGTTACCCAGCCTCCATCGAGAAGCTCGGCACCGTCATGAGTGATCTGCGTGAGCAGAAGATCTCCAGCAAGGTGCAGATCGGCAAAGGTGCCTGGGCCAAGCACAGTCTCAAGGCTCCCGGTGATGGCACCGAAGGCATCGGCACGCAGGTCGAGATGAAGGACGGCGGCGACAAAGCGCTCGCCACCATCGTCCTCGGCAGCAATACCGAAATCTCCGGCAATGCCAACGCCAACCCCATGATGGGTTCCAGCCAGCGCCTCGTCCGCACGCCTGAGGATGGCGAAACCATCTGGCAGGTGAGCAACACCTTCTTCGATCTCGAAGCCAAGCCCGAGAACTGGGTGGAGAAGGCATTCATTGATGTGCAGAAGATCCGCGACATCACTGTCACCGCTCCGAAGGCCGAGGACTCCTGGGCCATCAAGCGCGGCAGCGACACCGAGACCGACTTCGTCCTCGCCGATGCCAAGCCCAGCGAAAAACTCGACAACACCAAGGTCACCGCTGGCAGCCTGCTGTCATCGCCGAGCTTCAATGATGTCAGCACCAAGGACAAAGCTGCCGAGTTGCTCAAAGATGCCGCGAAAGCCAAGATCACCACCTTTGACGGCTTCAGCTACGATGTGCAGGTGGCCAAGCAGAGCAAAGATGGCGCGGACAAGTACTACATGACCGTCGCTGTCTCTGCAGACATCACCAAGGCGCGCACGCCTGTGAAGGATGAGAAGGAAGAGGACAAAAAGAAAGCCGATGAAGCCTTCGCCGCCGACAAGAAGACCAAGGAAGACAAGCTCGCCAAAGAGCAGAAGTTCGCCGGTTGGATCTATGAAGTCAGCGAATACACCGTGAATAACCTGCTCAAGAAGCGCGGCGAGATCGTGAAACTCGAAGTGCCGAAGGCTGAAGAGCCAAAGCCCGCAGCCACACCACCTGCCGCTGCACCAGCGCCAGTGGGTACGCCTGCTCCCGCTGCCAGCACACCGATCAGCGTGACCACGCCTCCGATTTCCGTGCCTCCGGCTCCTGCAAAGCCTGAAGGCGACGCCAAGAAGTAAGTCGGCAAGCCCCTGTCATCTACAATCCAAGCGGCACTGGTTCACTCCAGTGCCGCTTTCTTTTGGCATCCCATCCTGCCTTTATGGCGGGGTTTCGACACTCGGGGGGAATAACTCGGGGAACCCCGCCATCTGGATGAGCTTGATGCCGTAGCGCTCGGCGATGAGCGGTGACTCGGACTCGGGATAGATGTCGCGGTAATAGACTTCTTTGATGCCGTAGGCACAAAGCATCTGCATGCAACTGGTGCAGGGCATGGTGGTGCAGGCGAGGAGGCGTGCTGCACCACGCGTGAAGAGGCTGCACAGGTTCACCTCGGCATGGAGCATGTATTTGCGCCGAGCTTCGCGGTCATTCCAGAAGCCTTCGGGGGCGTTGTAGCCGGGAGCCAGGCCGTTGTAGGCAGTGCCGATGACGCGGTTGTCAAAGTCGAGGGCGACGGCGCCGACTTTCCGAAAAGGGTCCTCGGAGCGCAGACTGGCGACATGGGCGAGGGCCATGGCATACTCGGGGATGCTGAGGCGGTTCGAGTTCATGATGGATCAATCTTCCTCCTCATCGCTGTGCTTGCCACCGACGAGAATGCCGCGCTGGGTGCTGGCGACGAATTCGGTGAAGTGAGCGGCCTCGGGGGTGAGTTCGCTGGCTCGGAGTTCTTCGATGGCTTGCGCGTTGTTCAGGCCGTTGCGATAGACTTTGCGGAAGGCCTGGCGCAGGGCGCGCATTTGCTCGC
Source organism: Prosthecobacter sp. (assembly GCA_044361885.1). Classification (GTDB taxonomy): domain Bacteria; phylum Verrucomicrobiota; class Verrucomicrobiia; order Verrucomicrobiales; family Verrucomicrobiaceae; genus Prosthecobacter. The sequence goes on from JBIKIA010000312.1 coordinate 3,520, forward strand.
GTGTGAAACCAGCGCGCTGAAGGCCGACGATGTTCAGGCCGCGAGCGCGTGCGGGATTGCCGTCAGCCGTGCAGTAGGGGGGCACGTCCTGGACGACTTTGGAACAGCCGCCGATGATGGAGCGGGTGCCGATGCGGCAGAACTGATGCACGGCGCTGAGCCCGCCGAGGATCACGTGATCTTCAACGGTGACATGACCGGCGAGTGTGCCGTTGTTGGAGAAGATGACATGGTTCCCGACGGTGCAGTCGTGGGCGATGTGGACGTAGGAAAGGAAGCTGTTGTGGCTGCCGATCGTGGTCTTGTCCCCCGGCGATGTGGCGCGGTGGACGGTGCAGAATTCGCGGAAGGTATTGTCATCACCGACCTCCAGCCAGGTGGGCTCGCCCTTGTATTTCAGATCCTGAGTCTGCTGGCCGATGGAGCCATAGGCGAAGAACTTGTTGCCTTTGCCGATCCTGGAAGGCCCCATGATCGTGACATGATGCTGGAGCCAGGAACCATCGCCAATGACGACATCCGCGCCGATGATGCAATAGGGTCCGATGGTGACATCCGCGCCAATCTGGGCGGTGGGATCAATGATGGCGGTGGGATGGATCATGCAGTCGGTTCGCAGTTCTCAGTTCACGGTTTGCTGGGATTAGCGATCGACGACGCTGAACATGAGCTCGGCTTCGGAGACGACCTGGCCGTTGACGATGCAGCGGCCGATGGCTTGAGCGACGCTGCGTTTGGTCTTCGTGATCTCGGTCTCGATGATGAGGGTGTCGCCAGGAATGACGGGCTTGCGCCACTTGACCTTATCCGCACTGAGGAAGTAGCCGATCTTGCCCTGATGGGCAGGCATCCGCATGAGGACGATGCTGGCGACCTGGGCCATGGCTTCAAGCTGGAGCACGCCGGGCATGACGGGGTGTCCGGGGAAGTGGCCCTGGAAGAAGGGCTCGTTGATGGTGACGTTCTTCACACCTGTACACTTCGTGTCGCCTTCGAGATTGATGATTCGGTCGATGAGCAGGAAGGGGTAGCGGTGAGGGATGATCTTCATCACCTCGGTGACACTTAGTACAGCCTCACCACTTGGGATGGCGAGCGGCGGCGGCACCATGGCACGCATGGCTTTGTACTGAGAGTCGATGGCGCGGGCCAGCTCGGTGTTCGGTCCGTGGCCGGGACGCACGGCGATGACGTGGCCGGTGATGCGCCGTCCGCAGAGCATTAGATCACCGATGATGTCGAGGATCTTATGGCGGACGAATTCATTGTCGAAACGGAGCGGCTGCTTGGAGAGGAGCGTATCACCACGGACGACGACAGCTGCCTCCAAGGTGCCGCCTTTGATGAGGCCCTTTTCCATCAGCGGGGCGATGTCCTCGTAATAAACAAAGGTGCGCGCTGGGGCGATTTCCTTCTCGTAGGTTTCGGGGTTGATCTCCAGGGAGAGGAACTGGGTGAAGCGGCCTCCAGGGCCGACATTCGTGCAGGAGATGCGGAACTTTTTATCGGGGACGATGGTGAGGATGGTGCCATCCCGCGTCTCCTGATAGATGGGCTCGCGGATCTCGAAGACCTTGCGCGGGGCTTCCTGAGCGACGATGCCGGCCTTCTTGATCAGTTCAACGAAGGGCTGCGAGCTGCCATCGACGATGGGCGGCTCGTTGGCATCCATCTCGATGATGGCATTGTCCACGCCCATGCCAGTGAGCGCACTGATGACATGCTCGACGGTATGCACGTTGACGCCGCCTTCGGCGATGGTGGTGGCGCGCTCGACCTTCTGCACCTTCTCGACAAGGGCGGGAATGAAGGGCTTGTCCTCGAGGTCGATGCGCCGGAATTTAAAACCGAAGTTTTCCGGGGCGGGTTGAAGGGTCAGCGTGACCTGCTCTCCTGTGTGAAGGGAGGTGCCGGTGATGGAGGCCGGCTTGGCGAGAGTGTGTTGGCGGTCAATGGCGGACATAGGCGGGAGAGGGCCGTCGTTTTAGCCGGATGAAATGGCGGGGTCAAAGAGAAACCGCCTTTCGGCTTGGGGGAATCAAGACGATGCGGGCGGGTCTGAACACTGAGGGCATGATGGGGAAGGTGGGGAGAATGGCTGGAATAAGATGAAACGCGGGGCAGGATGGGGGAGTCCTAGGCTTTGCTCATGAATTCTTGGCCCAAAATCCTTCTCTCGGTCAGTGCCGTGCTCTGCCTGATCTCTTTCGGTGCGCTGGGCTGGCTGGCGTTTGAGACGACGGAGCTGACGGAGGCGGGTTCGGTGCCTGCGCCGATGTTTGAGAAATTTCAGAAAAAAACGGGTAAGGAGGGTGGAAAGTCGGCGATGAAGACGGAGGCAGTGGCACCTGCTG
>JBIKIA010000313.1:0-5864 GCA_044361885.1 Prosthecobacter sp.
TACCCCATCGGCCATGTTCGCTGGACTGAGAACCGCAACTTCGAAGCCTGCCTGCACCTCATGAAATCCGGCGCGCTGGATTTGAAACCCGTCTCGACTCGACGCGTGGCCTTTGGCGAGGTGCTCTCGGTTTATGATCATCTGGAGACTGAGCTGGGGGTGGTGATTGAGTATCCAAGTGCTCAGTCCTCAGTGCTCAGTCCTCAACCAGAGGCACCAGTTTCCAAACTGAGCACTGAGCACTGCGCACTGAGCACTTTGGCTTCTCCGTGCAGCAGACTCGATGTCATCGGCGCCGGCAACTTCGCCCGCACGATGTTGCTGCCTCATGTGAAGGGTCAGATCACCCTCGGCACCATCGTGAATGCCACCGGGCTCAGCTCGCGGCATGTGAAGGAAAAATTCGGCTTCGCGAATGCAGAGACGGATGCGGCGAAGGTCTTCGAAGGCAAAGACGGCGCCGTGATGATCGGCACACGGCATCACTTGCACGCGCCTCTCACCATCCGTGCTCTCGCTGCCAATCAGCATGTCTTCGTCGAAAAACCACTCTGCCTGACTCGGGATGAACTCACGCAGATCGACTCCGCCATGAGCGAATCCAAGGGCAGCGTCATGGTCGGCTTCAATCGCCGTTTTGCGCCAGCCACCGTGGAGCTGAAAAGGATCCTCAGCGGCATCTCCGGGCCGAAGACACTCGCCTTCCACGTCTTCGCCGGACCTCTCGCGCCGGATCATTGGTATGCCAATCTGGAGGAAAGCGGCGGGCGTGTGCTTGGCGAGGCCTGCCACTTCTTCGACTTCGCCTGCCACCTGCTCGGCATGCCAACACGCGTCACAGCGCAGACCGTCGGACGCAGTGCCTTCCCGGATTCCGTCACCGCGCAGATCGAGTTTGCCGATGGCTCAGCGGCTCAGATCATCTACTCGGCGGAGGGCGACTTCGCCTTCCCGAAGGAGACCTTCCGCGTCTTTGCCAGCGGGCTCGTGGCGGAGTGCGTGAACTTCCAGGAGCTGGCGATCCATCGCCGCCGTAAGCGAGTGGTGACGAAGTTTGGCAGCAAAGGTCACGCAGAGGAAATGGCGGCTTGGCTGGCCTACTTGAAAGGTCAGAATGCCCACCCGTTGCCATATCCAGAGGCGCGCAAGAGCATGGCGCTAACCTTTGCCGTGATGGAGAGTCTGCGCGAGGGGCGCGGCGTCCTGATTTGAATGAACCTGTGAACGGGGCTTGAGCCTCGGCACGGGGGACGCTAGAAGAGGCGCTATGTCGCGTCTCGCTTGGTATGTCCATCGACTCCGGGCCATGAGCCCTGGAGAGGTGACACACCGTTTTGGCGACTGGTGGCGGCAGCTCACGCAAAATGGGTTCGTGCGGCGTGTGGCTAAGTTCGACCCCGGTGCCGCCGATGACAAAGCAGCGCGTCTGCCTGATCTCGGGCTGGCTCCGGCAGCTCTGCGCACGCAGCTCGCAGCAGATGCGAAAAAGCTCCTGCTTGGCGAGTGGCAGCTCTTTGGCTGGAAGGCGGTGGAGGTCGGCGCACCGCCGTGCTGGCACCGCGATCCAGCCTGCGGTGTCGTGATCGCCCACGACACGCCGACCTATCGGCTCGACTACCGCCGCCTGTCCGATGGTGCCGATGCACGGACCATCTGGGAAATCAATCGCTGGACGGAGATGACGCGGCTGGCCATGCATGGCTGGCTGAATGACGACGCCAACGCCATCCGCACTGCGCAGCTCTGGCTAGAGGACTGGTGCGAGCGCAACCCACCCGGCATCGGCATCAACTGGACCAGCCCGCTGGAAGTGGCGCTGCGCCTTATCAACTTTACTTGGTTCGACGCGCTTGTCACTGCCTGGGCCACGAACCAGACGGCGCGCGGCCATTCGCTGCGGGATCACCAGACGGCACTGCGCAGACGCATCGTGCCCGTTCACGCCGCGTGGGTTTGGCGGCATCGCTCCGCAGGTTCTTCGGCAAACAACCATTTATTGGGCGAACTCGCAGCGCTCGTCCTTGCCGTCTCACGCTGGCCCGCTTTGGAAAAGATCGCGTGCAGTGCCGAGACCGCATGGGATTCCCTCGGGAAGGAAGTACTGGCGCAGTTCGCTACTGATGGCGGCTCGCATGAGCAGGCGCTACACTACCACGCCTTCGCCTTTGATCTCGCCTGGCAGGCAGCGCGTGCAGTGGGCTGTCGCGCGGGCGCGGTGCATGATCGCCTTGCGCTAGCGGCGCGGTTTTACCTAGCGCTCGGCCACGGCACCGAGCCTTGGGATTTTGGCGATAGCGATGATGCTGTCGTCGTGCCGCTGACACAAAGCAGCACTCATGCGGCCGAAGAGTGGCGCGCGTGGTTGCTCGGCGATGAAGGCAGCCTCCGCTGGTGGCTCGGCCCGCCGCCCATGGTCGCCTTGAACACACCTACCGCCGGTCTTACAGTTCATGAGTGGCAGATTTTTGCCATCTCCGGCTACGCTGCACTACGCTCCCACGGCTGGATGGCACGGCTGGATGCATCCCCGCTCGGCTTTGGCCGTCTCGCGGCGCATGGTCATGGCGATGCGTTGCACGTTTCGATCTGGGATGGTCCCTACGCTTTGCTTATTGATCCTGGCACTGGTGGTTATCACGGTCACGCTGCGCTTCGCGCGGAACTCGCTGGATGGACTGCCCACAACGGTCCGCATCCGCATCCTGTTGGCTTCGAGACCCCGCGCCGCATCGGCTCCTTCCTCCAGATCCAGCATCACCCGGTGCCAAAACTTGTCGTCGAGGGCAGCACCGCCATGGCTCGATTCGAGCATGAGCGCTATTCCTTCCAGCGTCAGGTCCGCCGTCAGGAGAACCACCTCGAAATCCGCGATACCGAGGACTATCGCAAGCCTTTTGCCGTCACCTGGTCTCTGCCGCCGGGGACCGAGGTGAAACAAACCTCCTCAGGTGCCGAGAGCATTTTTATCCTCACCCGTGCTGGGAAGCGTTGGCAGCTCACCCTGCAAGCCAGCGATGCCGAGGTGACTCTCGATGAAAGACGCGTCTCGCCCGCCTATGGCAGCATCGAGACCTCTCGGGTCATTTCCGTGCGCAATGTGAGCGCCGGTTTGGTGACGAAAATCCAGCGCCTTGCCTGATCACCACACTCGTTTGCTGGCGATTTGAGCAAAGGCGAGACCCAATGCCATGTTCAGTTCCTCCAGTGTGGCCCGCTCCAGCATCGCATCCGGCTTGGGTAGGACCGGTTCGATGACTGTCCGAACCATGGCCAGCGCAGACCGGCTCTCAAACACCGTCGGAGGTGCCTCGAAAAGGCAGGGTTTCTGAGATGCCTTCGTGGCCTCTACTTCCTTCAGCCCCGTGAGCTGATCGAGTTCCTGACGCAGGCGCTCCAAAGTCTGCCGGAGAACGACGAACTGCTCAGGGGTGGGCAGATTCTCTTCGAGCAGTTCTGGAACTTCTGGCAAAGGCGGAAAGGTCATGGACTCAAATTTTAATGCACATCTACCAATTTTCAAAAAAATATAAGGTGTAAACAGCAATTTTTATAATTACCATCTAAAACAATGTTAATGTTGATCTTGCCTATCGACAATAATGAAAATCATTCGCCTCCTGGCTTGCTTTCCCAGGAGGATCGGCGATTCTCGAAGGCCCTTTTAAACTTCCCCAGACATGAGCAAAGCCTCCGTTGAAGACATCAAACTCGCCTCTGTCGGCCTCCGCGGTCAGCTCGGCGAGCTATTCGCTGACACCAGCACCCCAAACATCCCGGAGGACTCGAACATTCTCCTCAAGCACCACGGCTCCTACCAGCAGGATGACCGCGACGTGCGCGCCGAGCGCACCAAGGCCAAACTCGAAAAAGCCTGGAGCTTCATGATCCGCAGCAAGATGCCCGGCGGTCGCATCTCCTCCGCGCAGTGGCTCATCCATGACGATCTTTGCACGAAAGCCTGCGGTAACATGCGCCTGACCAACCGCCAGGGCATCCAGCTCCACGGCGTGCTCAAAGGTGGCCTGAAGGAAGTCATCCACAACGTCTGCCACAGCGGCCTCAGCACCATGGGTGCCTGCGGCGATGTCGTGCGCAACACCATGGGCCCCGCCGCGCCGATCAAGGACGCCGTCCACGCTGACACCCAGAAGCTCACCGAAGAGATCAGCCAGCGCTTCCTCTGGCGCTCAACCGCCTATGCCGACATCTGGCTCGACGGTGAAAAGATCGACCCTGAGTGGATCAAGGACCCCGAAGTCAACCCCGCTGTCCGTGAGGCCACCAAGGCTCCCGAAGGCGATGATCCCATCTACTGTAAAGTTTATCTGCCCCGCAAATTCAAGATCGGCGTCGCCATCCAGCCCTGCAACGACGCGGACATCTATTCCCAGGACGTCGGCCTCGTGCCACACGTCGTGAATGGCGAAGTCGAAGGCTACACCATCACCGTCGGTGGTGGCTTTGGCATGAGCCACGGTCAGCTCAGCACCCGCCCCTTCCTCGGCCAGCCGCTGCTTTACGCAAATCGCGCCAACGTCGTCGATGCCATCGAGGCCATCGTCACCGCCCAGCGTGACCACGGCAACCGCACCGAACGCAAAAACGCCCGTCTCAAATACACCGTGCAGACCATGGGTCTGGATGGCTTCCGCGCCGAAGTCGTCCGCCGCCTGCCCGGCATCGAAACCTTCCCTGCCAAAGAACTCAGCTTCGACACCGTGGAGGACAACCTCGGCTGGCACGAGCAGGGCGACGGAAAACTTTACTGCGCCGTCTTTGTCAGCATGGGCCGCATCGTGGACCGCGAAGACGGCCCGCAATACCGCGCCTGCTTCCGCGAGATCGCCGAGACCGTGAAATGCCCGATCATCGTCACGCCAAACACGAATCTCATCCTCGCTGACATCGATCCAGCCGACAAAGCCAAGGTCGATGCCATCCTCGCCAAGCACGGCGTCGTCCATTCCGACGGCATGACCCGTGCCCGCAAGGTCGCCCACGCCTGCGTCGCCTTGCCGACCTGCGGCTTGGCCCTCAGCGAGTCCGAGCGCGCTCTCCCCGGCTTTATGGACAAGATCGACGCCACGCTGCGTGAACTCGGTTTGGAGGATGAGCCCATCCTCTTCCGCATGACCGGCTGCCCGAACGGCTGTGGCCGGCCTTACAACGCCGACTTCGGCTTCGTGGGTCGCTCACCCAACAAGTACGCCATGTTCGTCGGCGGCAGCATCCGTGGAAACCGCCTCGCCGGCCTCGAATACAAAAGTGTCCTCGGTGAAGATGTCCCCGTGAAAGTCCGCGAACTGCTCGAAGCCTTCAAAGCCGAGCGCAAAGAAGGAGAAATCTTCGCCGACTGGTTCGCCCGCGCCCGCACTCTCGGTGAGGCGCCTCAGCCCGAGCAATTCCACATCGAACTCGCCGAACGCGCTGCTAAGCTCGCTGGTGAAAAGGTGAGCGCTGCGGAATAACGAACCCTGCTTTGAGCCTGAAGTCGCCGTTAAGAACTAACGACGATTTCAGGCGGCACCTCGCTGGATAACCTCCGTCGTTGCTCTGCCAACAGGCTCAGTCTGGCCCAGCGAAAATGCCACAGTGTTCCGATCTTCGTCAGGCCGCTGACAATCGAGAGCAGTAGTAGCGGCCAGCCTGTGCGCAGCCCCATCGCCACAGCAAAAACGACCGTCGAGATGTCTTTGAGCAGGAAGAACTGATGCATGCGGATCGACACCGCGCCCGTGCGCCCTGATCGCCGGATAAGCAGGATTTGATGCGTGTAGCCCTGCGCCAGAATGACTGTCGCCACCACGATCAGCGCCTGTGAAAGGCTGCGACACCACACCACAGCTTCAGCGTTGATCATCAGC
>JBIKIA010000314.1:0-5858 GCA_044361885.1 Prosthecobacter sp.
GATGAGGTTGCTCTCGCCCTCCAATGCCAGCCATTCGACAAAGACCCGCATGTCGTCACGCGATCCGCCCCGGCAGAGATCCACCAGTCCGGTCAGCGTCTTGCGGCGCGAGTCGGGGTCTGCACGCATCAGCCCTGAGTAAGCCGCCAGCCGCTCATGCAGAGAGGCGGTAGGGTGAGTTTCTGCGCGTTTCACAAGCACCCCTGCTTCAGTGGCGGAGAGTGTCTTCAGACTGGCGAGGTAGGCGATGGCGTGCAGCGCCTCCGCCGTTTCCTCACGGGACACTTCCCACAGCCTCTGCAAAGCGGCACCCTGCATCTCCGTCATGCCCGATGTGTGGGTGCGGATTAGCTTTTCGACCTCCGACTCCGCCCACACAGGCGGGGGGAAACCTTGGGCCTCGGACAGTGCGGTGGCCAGTCTCCGCCCTTCTTTGCTGTTCTTCACGCCCTCCGGCAGAAGATCGAAGGCGTTGGAGGCAGCCAGGAGATTTCCGCTGTGATAGGTGGTCCAGGCCAGACTCAAACTGTCGCCACTCTGCCAGTGGCCCATTTCCTTCAGGCGGAGCAGGGTGGATCTCAGCAGCGCAGGATCGCCCTGGGTTTTTTCGAGGAAGGCAGCCACGGCGCGGAGGAAGGCCACATCATCTGGCGGCAGGCCGCGCGAGGCCGTTTTCAGGCATTCGGAAGCTTCTTTCCAGGAGCCGGTGCCGATATGGCCATGGGCTTGCTCAAGGGCCACCAGGGCACGCCTGCGCGCCACCTCCTGCCAGAGCGGCCAGCCGACCCAGCGCACCAGGGCGCTTCCCACAATGATCACCAAAGCGGTCTTTGTCACACGTCCGAAACGGACGCGTTTTCTAAAAGGCACCGGCTCAGGAGCCGGCCTGGAAGTGCTCTGTGCCATGGATCATTTGGGCGGAGGGTGCCGCCCAGGTCCCATACGCTGCTCACCCCACTGCGCAACCCCTGAAGAGCCCAGCTGAGACGGCTCAAAGGCCGGCCTGAGACTCCCAGTCAAACATGAACCAACGGTTCGGCAGCGCCTGACGGATGTTCACGCACTGGTCTGACTTTGCCGCCGGTGGAAAAGTAATGCGAACGGTCAAACGCATCGAGGCCCTAGATCGACCGGTGATCTCAAATTCGTCGTAGTGCAACTGCTGGGATAAGTAGGTGGCCACCATCGCCGAGCGCCGCACATAGCCGTACATCGATTGGCCTCCGTCCGGACTGATCAGCTTCACACAGAGGAAGTGGGCCTTGTCAGCGAATTCGTGGTTGTAGTAATCCCCGGGTACGGCGGTAACTCGCATCCAGACAGGCGTCTGCGGTTTCTCTTTTTGGAGCGTGGGCCAGTCCATGTCATTGAAGCCCGTCCAGCTTTCCCAATCCAGCAGCATCCCGGCACCGACTGAGCGGACAAAGATGGCCACCGCCTGACGGTCGCTGTGGCTCGGACTTTCATAGGTCAGGCTCAGAAACGAACTGGAACCGAAGAGAATCTGTGCGGCGGAAACCAGCCGCGTCGTCACGGGATCGGCGTCCTGGCGTTCTTGGTAGTGCTTCCGCATTTTCGGCAGCATGGCAACTTTGTTCAGCACATAGTCGGCCTTGCCCTCGACGTTGTTTGCCCGCTGGTAGCCTTCCAGAACTGCCGCAGCCTCCTTCACTTGGGTCGAGGACAGCGCCAGAATTTCCGAGTGGCTTTCCATGCCTCCTTCCGGCTTTTCCCTGAATACAGCGGGCAAAGGAAGGCGCACCTGTTCCGTTTCCATCGTCGCGATCTCCTTCATGGAGATGCGCCGCAGAGGTGTCGAAGGTTTCTCTGAACCCACCAAAAGGCTCTGTGCTGGAGCTTTTGCCAGTGGCTTTGGTGGCGCTGGCGGGGCTACCGGGGCAGGGGGGTGCTCATGCAACCCCGAGTGATACCAGGTTCCGGCGATGACTGCGGCTGTCAGCATCAGGCCCACGCCGAGACCCAGAAGAGAACTGCCCCAGTGCTCTGGCAGCACACGCCGTGTCCGCTTTTTCTGACTCATGGACGGCAGGATGAAGGGATCAAATACGGATTTGGGCTTCGACATAAATACTTCTATAAACCAGCCGAATTCCAGCACAGTTCTGCATGGTGAATTTATTGAAACAATCACTCAACCGCTTGCGCTGATGGCCTTCATTTTTTGAAAAACAAGCCAGAGGTGACGGTATTGTTGCACACACCAACTTTAAAAATAGTCGATCAGCGGGCATGACAGAGCTTGGCGGGAAAACTCGCCATGACCCAACACCTCTTCCCAATCCATGAAGCGATCCTCCTCGTTGTTTTATTTTGCCATCCTCGCTTTCGCAGCGCTCTCCAGCGGCGCTGTGCAGGCTCAGGATCTACCCGTCAGCCGCACGGCTGCGGTCCTTGACGTCACCCTTCCCATCAACCAGTCCACCCTCGTCTCCATCCCCCTGGTGAGCATCGTTGCCTCCGGCACGATCACGAGCGTCTCTGGCACCACCCTGGGAGTCTCCGCCACCCTTGGCGCACTTAGCACTCCGCATGCCATCAAAATCACCAGCCGTGACGATCAGCGCGGCACGGGTGCCAACGCCCCTGCTGGCAGCAGCACGACCGCCTACGGACAGTCCTCCCGTCTCGCAAGCAACACGGCCAACACGGTCGTCACAAACGCTGCGCTGACTCCAAACGTCGGTGATGAGTTCATCATCTATGAACTGGAGACCCTCGCCTCCCTCTTCGGCGCCCCTCCCGCCGCTGGCTGGAACACCACCACTGGCTCCGCCGGCTCCGACCTTGTCTATCTCGACAACGCTGGTGTGGTCGTCGCTTACTTCTATAAGACTGGTGGTCTTGGTGGCACCGGCTGGAGGCTCGCCTCCGCTCCGACGGGCGCCGAACAGGGTGGCACGGTGATCCAGTCCGGCCACGCCGTCCTCGTTCAGCGCCGCAACGCTGGCTCTGCTTTCAATCTGCGCTCCACGGGCGTCACCACCCTTGGTCGTGAGAGCCCCGCCGTCGTCGCCGGTTTTAACATCGTCAACAATCCTTTCTCCGTCTCCACCACGCTCGCCGCCAGCGGCCTGAACGCCCACGTCACAGGCTCCACGGGCGCAGCATCGGCGGACACGATCTACATCGAAAGCGCGGGCGTGCTCAACAGCTACTTCTACAAAACCGGTGGCCTCGGTGGCGTCGGCTGGCGCCTCACCTCAGCTCCCACTGGAGCCGATCAGGGCGGCGTCGTCCTCACTCCGGGCAAAGCTATCCTCTTCCGCGAGCAGGCCGGCAGCGTCGGCTTCGCCCTTCCCGAGCCCTTCGCCGAATAACCCACCCTCACCACTCATCAAAACGCGAAAGTATTTTAAAAATCATTCACTATGAAAAAGACACTCCTTGCCCTCGGCTTCCTCGCCGCCTCCCTTTGCTCCGCTTCCGCAGCCACCCTCCTTGCTGACAATGTCAGCAATGGTCTGACCCTCGCGGACGGCACCACCGCTCTCGCGAATGGCCGCATCCGTTTTGGCACTTTCACCATCACGAATACGGCAATCACCAGCAACGCGAACGATCTCGCCTTCCTGAACGCGAATTTCCGTGAAGTGGTGAACTACAGCGGTGCTATCAGTGCCTTCGCCACCCCCGGCTTCTTCGATAACACCACACTCGGCGGCTCCGCCACCTACGCTGGCGGTTCCACCACCTACGGCGGCACCACCTATGACCTCAGCAGCGGGGCCACCACCAACGTCGGCGGCGATATCGCTGGCAGCAACATCTACATGTGGGTTTTGGACAATGCCGCCCTCGGCAGCGCCACCCAGCAGGGCATCTTCGCCAGCACCTACATCTGGGCTGACACCGATGTCATCCCGAGCAACGACTCCGCCTTCGACATGACGTCCTCCGCTCTGACCGCCCTCGTCGGTCAGCTCGGCACGGGTGCTGACATCGGCGCTGGTGCTGGTGCGCACCGCCTCGGCACCATCGCTGCCGTGCCAGAGCCTTCCCGCGCTCTGCTCATGTTCCTCGGTCTTGGCGGTTTCTTCTTCCGTCGCCGCCGCGCCTAATTCGCGCTCTCCAGTCCATCCTCTTCACCCAAGTTCTGACATCAATCTATTGATCTGACTCATGAAATTCTTCTCTAAATCCATCCTGGCTGCCACAGCGGCGCTCGGATTCGGTGGTGCGGCCCAGGCCGCAATCATCGAAGTCTCTGCTGATATCACGGCGGATACCCGCTGGTCCCGTGACAACGTGTATGTACTCACTGGCATTCGCTACGTCCTCCCACCTGCTAAGCTTACCATCGAGCCCGGCACCGTCATCCGTGGTGCCAATGACAGCCTTACCGGCGGCACCAACAATCCCGGCACTCTCACCGTCAGCCGTGGCGCCAAAGTCATCGGCAACGGCACTGCTGAAGATCCGATCATCATCACCTCCATCGACGACACGATCGTCCCTGGTGGTGCTAACACTCGCCCTATTTTGGTCGGAGCCAACTCAGTGACCCCCCTGAATTACGACCCCGCAGGTCCTACCGGCAACAATGCCTTCTTCCACACCAAGCTCACTGGTGGTCTCGTCATCTGCGGACGCACACCCGTCGGTTATGATGGTGACGGCGCTGGCGACCTCCGCTACAGCGCGGGCGTGTTCTCCGGCGATGTTCTCTCCGAGCCTACCGGCAACGGTTCTGGCACCGGCATCACTGCTGCTCAGGGCAATGGCTCCGGCATCGCCGTGCCAGAAGGCTTCAGCATCACAGCCGTAACCCTTGGCACAGCCTTCGATCCTGATGGTGCTTCCGGCACTGGTAATGGTGTGGGTGGCATTGCTGCCAGCACCAACTTCATCGCCGGTGGTTACGGTGGAGTCGATGAAAACGACAACAGCGGCATCTTCCGCTTCTGGTCCTGCCGTTACGGTGGCTTCAACGTCTCCGCCAACAACGAAATCAACGGCGTCACCCTCTGCGGCGTTGGCCGTGGCACGACCTTTGAGTGGATGGAAGTAGCCCAGAACGTGGATGACAACTTCGAGTGGTTCGGTGGTTATGTGAACTGCAAATACCTCTTCGGTATGTTCGGCGGTGATGACGGCATCGACGGTGACCAGGGCTACTCTGGCAACATCCAGCACGCCTTCGTCATTCACGACAATGAAAACACCCCTCCTGGCGGCACGGGCCGTCCTGGCTACGCTGACACTACCGCAATCGGTCGTCTCATCACTGGATCTACTGCCACAGTTTCTGATAAGCTCGTCGAGTGGGATGGTTCCGAGCCGAACTTTGCAGGCGTTACCCCAAACACCATTTCAACCGTGTATAACTTCACGTTGATCGGCAACAAAGGTTTCACGGGCACTGGTGTTGCCGCTTCTGACGATGCCTTCAACTGCAAAGTGGGTGATGCCAGCCAGTTCCTTCGTGGAGTCATCGAAGATATCAATGACACCGTCTGGTCCCCGGGCGACGCTGCAGCTGGTTCTAATCCCACGATTTCTGACCTGATCGACAGCCTCTATTTCAACGTAGGTGCTGCCGGTTCTACTTCTGCCGGAGCTACCACCAACGCCACTCTGGCTGCCGCCAGCAACCTCCGTGCTAAGGCTCACACCACACTAGGTGGTCTGGACCCCCGTGCTGCGGTCAACACTGCTGCAGCCAACGATGCCCGCGACCTCACCTTCGCCGCCATCCCGACGAGTGCCTCATCTCCTGACTTCTTCACACCTACCCTCTGGCACGGTGCGATGCGCGACAACAACTTCCTCTTTGGCTGGACCTGGACTGACAAGGTGGGTCTGATCCCTACCTCGAATATTGCCCGTCCTAGCATCGC
>JBIKIA010000347.1:0-5334 GCA_044361885.1 Prosthecobacter sp.
TTCGAGGTTGGAGCCGATCTTTTTGGCCTGACGGGCGGCTTCGATGGCTTGCTGGATGACGGCGCGGGCTTTCAGCAACTCTTCGACGGCGGGGAGGGTGGAGTCGTCGGAAGACGGGCTAAAGCCCGAACTACGAACGGCCGGGAAGGCTTCGAGGTGGACGCTGTCGGTGTGGCCGAGGAACTCCCAGGTTTCGTCGGCGGTGTAGGCGAGGATGGGGGCGAGGAGTTTGGTCAAGGTCTCGGTGATCTCGCGGATGGTGGCCTGCGTGGCGCGACGGCGGGGGCTGTCGGCGGCATCGCAGTACATCCGGTCCTTGGTGATGTCGATGTAGAGGGCGGAGAGGTCGCCCGAGACGAACTGGGTGATGGTGGTGACGACTTTGCGGAAGTCGTAGGCGGCGTAACCGGCAAGGCAGTCGGTGAGGACGCTGTGGAGGCGCTCGAGGATCCAGCGGTCGATGAGGGGGAGGGACTCTGTTGACGGGATTGACGTTGTTGACGCGGGCGATGGGGCGTCGTGGAGGTTGCCGAGGAGGACTCGGAAGGTGTTGCGGATGCGGCGGTAGCTCTCTCCGGTTTGTTGGAAGAGTTCTTCGCTGAAGGGGACGTCGTTTTGATAATCGACGCTGGCGGCCCAGAGACGGACCATGTCGCCACCGTACTTGTTGTAGTAGTGATCGGCGGTCATGGGCTTGGCGGCTTTGTCGGTGCCCTGGTCGCTTTTGCTGATCTTTTTGCCGCTGGTATCGACGACGAAACCATTCGTGATGACGGTCTTGTATGGGGCGATACCGCGGACGGCGACGCTGACCATGAGGCTGCTCTGGAACCAACCGCGATGCTGGTCGGTGCCCTCGATATAGACATCAGCGGGGCAATACAGCTCGGGGTGGCGATCCAAAACGGCGACGGAGGAGGAACCGGAGTCGATCCAGACGTCGAGGGTGTCTTTGCAGCGCTTGCTGCCCTCAGGCAGGCCGACGAGGTCGCTCCAGAAGGCGTCGTCTTTTTCAAACCAGAGGTTGGTGCCATGCGTCTCGACAGCGTCGGCGACCTTCAGGGAGATGGTGTGATCCATGATGGCCTGGCCTTCGGCATCGTAAAAGATGGGCAGCGGGACGCCCCAGGTGCGCTGGCGGGAGATGCACCAGTCGGGGCGGCTTTCGACGGTGCCGTAGATGCGGTTGCGACCCCAGGCAGGGAGCCAGTTCACGGTGTCGATAGCCTTCAGGGCTTCGTCGCGGAAGGCGGCGATGCGGATGAAGAACTGGGGGACGGCGCGGAAGATGATGGGTGTCTTTGAGCGCCAGCAATGGGGATACTGGTGGACGTATTTTTCGTTGCCGAGGAGCGCACCTTTGCCCTCAAGGATGGCGATGATGCCTTCGTTGCTCTTGAAGACGTGCTGACCGACGAACTCGGGCAAACCGCACTCGGCGGTGAAGCAGCCGGCGTCATCGACGGGAGAAAGGATGTCGAGGCCGTTTTCTTTGCCAGCGATGTAGTCGTCCGCACCGTGGCCAGGGGCCATGTGGACAGCGCCAGTGCCGGTGTCGTCGGTGACGAAGAGGGCCTCGATGATCTTTGACGTGCGGGGCAGGAAGGGATGCTGAGCCGCGCCGCCATTGAGCAGGCTGCCTTTGAACTTCTCCGGCGCATGGGTGGGATCGAGCACGAAACCGGTGGTCGCCTGGAAAGCCTCGAGACGCGAGGTGGCGATGACGAGCTTCAAGCTGCGGCCGCTGGCGGCGTGGGTGAAGGTGCCGCAGATGTAA
The DNA here is from genome assembly GCA_044361885.1 of Prosthecobacter sp. GTDB lineage: Bacteria > Verrucomicrobiota > Verrucomicrobiia > Verrucomicrobiales > Verrucomicrobiaceae > Prosthecobacter. Next base: position 1,778 of record JBIKIA010000347.1, read on the forward strand.
TCAAAGCCGGGATGCAGGGCGATGCCGAGATTGGCGGGCAGGGTCCAGGGTGTGGTGGTCCAGATGACGAGATTCGCGCCATCGAGTCCGGGCGGTGGATTCACCAGCGCAAAGGTGACGAAGATCGCCGGAGAGGTCTTTTCTTTGTACTCGACCTCGGCTTCAGCGAGGGCGGTCTGAGCACCGTAGCTCCAGAGGACGGGGCGCTTGGCACGATAGACGAGGCCTTTCTCCAGGAACTTCGCAAAGGTGCGCATGATGTCGGCCTCATAGGTCGGCGCGAGCGTGAGATAGGGGTTCTCCCAGTCGCCGAAGACGCCGAGGCGCTTGAAGGACTGGCGCTGGATGTCGATGAACTTGCGGGCGTAGGCTTCCGAGCGCGTGCGGACTTCCGCAGGAGCGAGGTCCTTGGCTTCCTTGACCACTTTGAACTCGATGGGCAGGCCGTGGCAATCCCAGCCGGGGATGTAGGGGGCGTGGAAGCCAGCCATGGTCTTCGACTTCACGATGAGGTCCTTGAGCACTTTGTTCAGCGCGGTGCCCATGTGGACGTCGCCATTGGCAAAGGGCGGGCCATCATGCAGGACGAACTTCGGGCGTCCGGTGGCCTGCTTCATGATGCGCTGGTAAAGGCCGCCCGCTTCCCATTTGGCCAGGCGCTGGGGCTCGCGAGTGACGAGGTCCGCCTTCATGGGGAAGTCGGTCTTCGGCAGGCGGACGGTGTCTTTGTAGTTCTTCTTGGCTGGGGTCTCGGCGCTCATGGGTCTGGGAAAAGGGAGCGCGAGACTACGCAGGCGGTGCCGATGGGCAATAGCTGATAGGCGGCGGGAATGCGTCCTGCGTTGACGCTAACGCCGGGCCGCCGCATCATCGCGGCGTGTCCTCCCCTGCCCAAGCCATGCAAACTCTCGCCACCGAACTGGCGCGGCTGGCGGCATCGGGCGGGAGCGAGGGGGAGATTTTTCAAAGGGTGCTGGTCCGGCTGATCGCGGCCACGGAGGCGCTCGGTGGAGCCGTGTGGCTGGTTGCGCGGCGCGAGGGGCAGGACATCGCGCTGAAGCAGGGAGCGGCGGTGAATCTGGAGGAGGCCGCCGGAGCAGCGGAGAGCGGGCAGCGCCAGCAGGTGCTGCGGGCGGCCAGTGAGGTGATCCTTTCCTCCCAGCCGCTGGTGCTCATGCCCGCGCCTGCGGGACAGGAGGCGGTGACGCCCGGTGTGCTGGTGAATCTGGGACCACATGGCATTGTCGGCGTGCCGCTGCGCAGTGGCGATGACCAACTCGGGGCGGTGCAGCTCTGGTTTCCCGGGCAGAGTGATCCCAAAAAGCTGGCCGATCTGGCGCTGAAAGTTCAGGCGCTGATGGCCGATCTGGGGCCGCGACTGCGCTCCCGTCAGATGCGCGAACTCGGCGCTCAGAGCCGCAGGCAGCAGCAGCTCCTGCAAATGGCGCTGGATGTGACGGGCCAGCTCGATGCGGCCCAGGGCGCGCGACTCGCCGCCGCTCATGCCCGCGAACTGCTGGGGATCAATCGCATCAGCTTCCTCATCCGCGAAGGCGACCGCTGGCGCGTGCTCGGCGTGTCCGGCCAGGCGCAGGTGGACACGAGGTCGGAGCCCGTGACGCGGATGATCAAACTGGCCGCCGCTGAGGCAAAAGATCAGCCTTGGGTAATCGTGCGGGGTGAATCACCGGCAGCGGAATGGTATTTTGCCGAGACTCAGATGCAGTCCGCCGTGCTCATGCCGCTGCGCGATGGCGCGGAGGGCCGCGTGCTCGGCACGATGCTGGGCGAGAGTGTGGAGGCGGCCACTTTTGGCTCGGCTGGCACGCCGGGAGATCCGCGACCGCCGGTGCTCGCCCTGGCGAAGTGGCTGGCGGATCTGGCGGGCCGGTCGATCCGGGCCGCGCTGGTGCATCAGGCGCTGCCGCTCGGGCCGACTTTGGCGAAGCTAGGGCATTGGCGCACGGAGGCGACGGCTACCCAGAAGCGCCGCTGGCTGGTGTGGAGCCTTGGTTTTGCCGCGCTTCTGCTGCTGGGTCTGCTCTGGCCGCTGAAGGTGAAGGTGGAGGGCGACTGCACTTTGCTGCCACGTCAGCGAGCACTGATCACCACCGAGTCCGCCGGGCGCGTGGAGGAGGTACTGGTGCGGGAAGGTGTGGCCGTGAAGAAGGATCAGATCATCGCCAAACTCGACACCAAGCGGCTGCAATCCGAACTGGAAAGTATCACGCAGGCGCGCAAACGGCTGGAGGCCGAGGCCGAGCGGCAACGCGGCCAGGGCAAGGAAGCGCTGGCACGAATCGCCACCCTGGAGGCGCAGGCCACGGCCGAGACCGAAAAGCGGCTGCGACTGGAGATCGACCTCTCCGCGCTGCGTGCGCCGATGGATGGCGTGGTGATGACGAAGGACGTACATCTGCGCACCGGGATGTTTTTGCAGGCCGGAGAGACGCTGGCAGAGATCGCCACCGTGGATGCCTGGGATCTGCGGCTGGAGATCGCCGAGGCGGACATCGCCGAGATCGAGGATGCACTCGATGAGCAGGCACCGCGCGAAGTGCGCTACTTGCTCTACACCCAGAGCGCCCGCGAACTCACCGCGAGGCTGGAGAGCAAAGCCCAGATCAGCCCCGCGCTGCATCCGGGGAAGGACGGCGGCGTTTTCAGCATCACCCTGGCGAAAGTGGAGCTGCCCGCCGAGCTGCGTCCCCTCATGCGTCCTGGATTGACCGGACGTGCGAAGATCGAACTCGACACCCGCGCCAGCGGCCGCGTGTTGCTGCGCAAATTCACCCGCTGGCTACGGATGCGCTGGTGGCTGTGAGAGAAAGGGGCTGCGAGGATTCTCGGCCAAGTGCGTTTTAGAGATTGCCCCGCGCGCCGGGTGCATTGCATCCTCTCCATTCTCTCATGAAGTTCATCGCCTCCGCCCTCCTCGCTCTCGCGTTTGCCAGCTCCGTCCTGGCCGCCGATGCCGTCAAGCTCACCCGCGTCTATGAAAAGCTCGAAACGAAGTGGCCCATCGCCGTCGTGATCCCTCCAGATGGCTCGCAGCGTGAGTTCCTGGTGCTCCAGCGCGGTCAGGTGCTCATTTTGCCAAAGGACGAGCAAAGCGGTGAAGCGAAGACCTTCCTCGACATGAGCCCACGCGGCATGGAAGCGGCGAACGGCAAGTTTGAAGAAGGCGTGAACGGTTTTGCCTTCCATCCGAAGTTCGCCGAGAACGGTCTCTTTTATCTCTGCTACACCCAGCAGAAGCCAAAGCGTCTCGTCATCAGCGAGATGAAGGCGAACGGCGACAAAGCGGACGAAAGCACCGAGCGCGTGCTGCTCGAGGTGCCGCTGATCAACTGGAACCACCACGGCGGTAACATCGTCTTTGGTCCTGATGGCTACCTCTACATCGGCGTGGGTGACACCTCGAAGCGCAACGACGAGAAGCGCATGGCTCAGCTCAACGCGGTGATGGTCGGCAAGGTGCTGCGCATCGACGTGAACAGCCGTGAGTATCGCGGCGCGTATGGCATCCCTGCGGACAATCCTTTCGCCGATGGCGT
>JBIKIA010000315.1:0-5850 GCA_044361885.1 Prosthecobacter sp.
CAGGCGGCGTTGGCGAAACCAAGGGCGGTCATGCGGGCGTGGACGGCGTCCTTGGATTCGAGGAGTTCGGCGATGGGGTCCCACTGGCCGCTAGTGAGGGCATCATGCGCGGTTTCAGCCAGCACGACGGGGAAGCTTTCGCTGCCATAGATGACCTTGCGATTGGCGACATCGACAGTGACTTCGAGTGCAGGGTTTACATCGACCGCAGCGGCGAGTTTGGCGATGTCTTCAGCCGTGGCGATGACGCAGGGAATGCCTAGCGTGGTGCAGTTGCCAAAGAAGATTTCGGCGAAGCTCTGGGCGATGATGGCGCGGAAGCCGAAGCGATAGAGCGCCTGCGGGGCGTGCTCACGGGAGCTGCCGCAGCCGAAATTCGTGCCGGAGAGAAGGATGGACGCGCCTTTGAAGCGGGGCTCGTCGAGAGGATGGCCGGTGGGCTTGCCGTCTTTGTCGAAACGCACGTCGTAGAAAGCGAACTCGCCGAGGCCGTCAAAAGTGACGCACTTCATGAAGCGAGCCGGGATGATGCGGTCGGTATCGATGTCAGAACCTGTGACGTGGACGGCAGTGCCGGAAACTTGGGTGATCTTTGCGAGGGCCATGGTGAGGCTCCTCTCATAAGCAGAACGCGCCCCGGCTCAAGCCGCAATCCGCGCTCTGTTGAAGACCCAGCCGATACCTGCGCCAAAACCAAGGCCGTAAAAGAGGCCCCAGGAGAGCTTTGCCAGGGTCATGTAATGCTGGAAGTCGGGCGTGCCCTTGCCTGCCGCCCTCGCTTTGGGGACAAAGACATCATACATCGCCCAATCCCCGGCAAAGTAGCCCGCCGTGTGCAGGACAAAGAGGGCCAGAGCGGCGATGAGCCATCCACGGGTGCTGCCCAGCATCTTCATGGCGATCCAAGCAAAAACCAGACAACCCGCTGCGGCACCGATCCACTCGCCACGCTTGTCGGGGAGTGCAAACCAGGCCGCTGTCCACACGACAGCATAGACGAGGAAGGCAGGCAGGAAGGCTTTGTAGAATCTCCCGAATCCTCCCGCCAGCGGCCCGAGCACGAGTCCCGACAAGCCAAGAAAAACGGCGGCGATGGCGGCATACATGCCGAGTTCGCCACCGAGATTCCTGAAACAACCCGCCCCAAAGGCCCACACCGAAAAGGCAGCGATGCTGACCACGGCGAACCCGAGTCCGCCATGGCCAGTGTCTTTGAGGAGGGAGCGCGGCATATTCTACATCTCCCAGCCCGCGCGGTACTGGCGCTTCACGAGGGCGTTGGCGGCTTCGTTGTTGGTGATTTTGAGACCGGGGGCATCCCAGATGAGGTTTTCACCGGGGAAGGGACTGGCGAGGCAGCCGAGCAGGACGGCCTCGGTCAGAGGGCCGGCATAATCGAAGTTGGCGGTGGGCTTCGTGGTGCCACCTTTGAGGCAGCAGTCGATGAAGTCGAACCAATGGTTGCGCGGCTCCAGTTTCGGATACTTGAAGCCTTTGAACTTCTCTTTCGGGAAGAGCTGTGGGGTGCTGCCATGCGGATGCAGGAGCACGCCGTCAGTGCCGATGTAGAGGCTGCCCTGGCCGGGGAACTTCGCGGGATCTGCCAAGGCCATGACTTCGGCAGGCGGACGGGCATCGCCGTCATACCAGGTGACTTTGACGCTATCACCCACGGTGTACTGCGTGCCTTTGAAGGTGTATTCGACGATAGCGTTGATGGCCCAGTTCGTGGCATTCGGAGGCGGCGGACCACTGGACTTCACGGCGATGGGCGCGGCGAGGTCGAGGCTGCGGAACCAGCCGCTGAACATGTGGCAGCCCATGTCACCGAGGGTGCCGGTGCCGAAGTCGCGGCGTTTGCGCCAGTTGCCGGGGTGGTAGTAGCCTTTGATGAAGGGGCGGTCGTTGGCGGTGCCTAGCCATTTGTTCCAGTCAAAGCCCTCGGGGATGGGGTCGCTAGTCTGTGGCACGGGCTCCATATCACCCCACTTTTTGTTCGAGAAGGTGTGCACCTCTTTGATTTTGCCGATGGCTCCCATGTGGATGAGCTCGACGGCGAAGCGCTCGGTGAAGTCGGAGGAGATCTGGATGCCCATCTGGGTCATGACACCCTTCTCACGAGCCTTGAGCATGAGCTGGCGGCATTCGTAGAGGTTCTGGGCGAGCGGCTTCTGGCCATACATGTGCTTGCCGAGTTCCAGCGCTTTGATGCCGATGGGGCCGTGCATGTGATCGGGCGTGGAGACGTTCACACTGTCGATGTTGCCAGCTTCTTTTTCCAGAAGTTCGCGCCAGTCCTGATAGCACTTCACGTTCGGCCATTTCTCCTTCACACGGGCGAAGTTGCGGGTATCGACATCGCAGACTGCAGCAAGCTCCCACATGTCGTGGTTCGCCATGGAGGTGATGTCACTCCAGGACATGCCGGCGGCACCGAAGGCGGCATGACGCAGCTTCCCGTTCGGCGAAGCGGCGCGGAGTCCGGTGGTGATGTAGGGCGCGGCGAAAAGGCTGGCGCTGGCAGTTTGCAGGAAACGACGGCGGGAAGTGCTGACTGGTGAATGCATGGCAGGTATGAAATTACGATGAAGGTGAGCGATGTCTGGCAGTGGATATGAAAAGGCCGGAAGTCTCGCGAGAGGCTTCCGGCCCGGAGAAGGCAGGTTCAGCAGCTTATTTCTTTTTCAAGAAGGCGAACAGCAAGCCAACGATGACGAGCCCCATGCCGCCCATGATGTAGAGCTGCATGTTGGACTCTTCTTCAACAGGAGCCGGGGCAGGCATGGGCATGGGCATCGGCGCTGGAGCCTGATAAGCAGGCTGCTGCACAGGAGCTTGAGCAACTGGTGCCTGCACGACTGGACGGGCGGCGGCCTGAGGCGTTGCTGCAACAGGGGCGGTTGCTGCTGACGCAGCTACAGCAGGAGTCTGAGCGGCCGGCATCGTAGCAGCAGCGGTTGGCTGGCCAGAGGCAGCGGCGGCAGTAGCACCAGCTTCAGCGAGGATTTGTGCAACACGACTGTCCTGGCTGACAGAAGGCGTGCCACCGATGGCGGCTGATCCGGCTGTGGCCGTGGCTCCCGTGGCGATGGCACGGCTAAGTTTGGCGTGCAGCTTCATCAGACGGCTGCGCAGATCTAAAGGAATGTCCCGATTTTCCATATTCAATTTCAGCCCCTGCGCGCGCTCAAAGGCAGCAGCCCCACCCACATAATCTTCCTCTCCAATTTTACGGTAACAGGCGGTAAACACCTCATTCTGGGCTTTGAGTTCATCGAGATCCATGGTTTGCAGGCGTGTCTTCTCTTGAATGGCCTCCTTCTGCGCAGCTTGAATGCTGGACAGATCATACTTGTAAGGAGCACTCCAGCGCAGTTTTTGACGGCGCTCAGCATCCACGGTTGCACGCCACTTGGTCATCTCATCAGAGATAGCGTTCTTGGTCTTCGAAAGTTCGGGCTCCTGCAATTTAGCCAATCCATCTTTGCGAGCCTGGGTGATCTGTGGTTGTTCGGCAGACATTTTATCCAAACTGGCGATCAGCTTATCCAAAATCGAGATCGCCTCGGGGATGGCCTGAACATAATAAGTGGAGCCTTTGTAAGCAGGAGGGGGCATGATCAGGCTGTCAAACTCGCGCATCGCGCCGATGTAATCCAGCTTCGCCGACTTGGCGCGCATCTCAGAAATAATGCGGTAAGCCTCGATATTGAATTGTTCAGCCTTCGACTCCTTCACGGTCAGCCAGCGTCCTTCCAGTTTGATCTGGCCGTTGGACACCATGGTCTTTTCTTCCTGGAGCTTCGTGATGATTTCCTCAACCTCCTTTGCTTCAGGCGTGCCAGGATACTTGTTCACGAATGGACGAAGGCGATCCTGGATGAGTTGCTCATATTCCTCTGCCTTCATCAGGTCAGTAGTGGGGAGCACCTTGCGCAGATCCACGACTTCGACTTCCTGGGGTGTCTGGCGGATGACTTTGTCGATGTCTGCCATTGGGAAGATCTTTTCATCCATGATCTTCGGAGTCAGGCGGTATTTCATTCTCACCCCCTGCTCGGTTTGCTCCAGGATATTGCCCTCCACCTTGGTGCCGTTTTTCAGCATCAGGATGTCGGCTTTCAGGAAGGTAGTGCCGCAAAGAAGCGCCAGGATGGCGATGCGGGTTCGGCTGATTTTCATGGCTCGGAAGGGTGGGATGACGGTGATGATGAAAGGCGGAAAAAACCGCAGAATTCGAGGATTTAATCGGGATTCAGCCTGCGAGTAAAGAGAGAATCCTCGGCACATAAGGTGCAGGCGGAATCGAGCAAGCACTGGCAAATGGTTAAGATTCACTGATTGCCAGCCAGATGTTATGGAGATTATAGTCGTGACTCGTGCCAGATTCCGCCCCATGCCGCCTTGTTTTTCTCATTCGTGACCTCGGTCACGGCGGAGCACAGCGGCAGCTCGTCACGCTGGCAAAGGCGCTGATCACAAGCGGGGACTTCGCGGTCAGCGTGGTGCATTTTTATCCGGGTGCCTTTGAGTCAGAGCTACGCGCGGCAGGTATCCAGACCGTCTGCATCGGCAAAAAGCACCGCTGGGATCTGGTCGGATTTTTCATCCGACTCATCACCGCCATGCGCGCGCTGCGGCCCGAGGTGATCCACGGCTACCTCCACGAGTCGAACCTCATGGCACTCTTTTTGAAGCCACTCTGCGGCTTCCCCAAAGTCGTCTGGGGCATCCGAGACTCGCAGACCGATGCCGCGACGTGGGGCATCCTCGGCAAACTCAGCTTTCGCCTGAACTGCCTGCTCTCCGGCTGGGCGGATCAAATCATCGCCAACTCCCGCGCCGGGCGTGACTACTACATCGCTCACGGCTACCCAGCGGCGAATTTCGAGGTCGTGCCCAATGGCATCGACGTGGAGCGCTTTCAGCCGACATCGCAGACTGAGCACGGCAGCACCTTCGCCATGATCGGTCGCCTGCATCCCATGAAGGACCACGCCACCTTCCTCCGCGCGCTCGCCCAGGTGCCTGAGGCAAAGGCGGTGATCATTGGCAATGGCGATACCGCTTATGCAGAAGGCCTGAAGCAGCTAGCAAAGAGTCTCGGCATCGCGTCACGGATCGAATGGCAGCCCGCGCAGGATGACCTCACGCTGGTCTATCCCACCTTCGACTGCCTCGTCTCTACCTCCGCCTATGGTGAAGGTTTTTCCAATGTCATTGGCGAGGCCATGGCCTGCGGCTTGCCAGTGATCGCCAGCGATGTCGGTGACTCCGCCTGGCTGGTGGATGATCCGCTGCGTGTGTTTCTGGCAGGCGATCACGAGCTTCTGGCAAACCACATGCGCCTCGTGATGGCAATGTCTCAGGATGAACGCCAAGCCCTCGGCCAAACGAACCGCCAACGCATCAAACAGCACTTCACCATCTCGACGATGGTCGAGCGCACGACCAAACTCTGTCTGAATCAGAAATCAGGTATCAAGAATCAGGAATCCATCCTCTGGCTCACCACCGGCCTCGGCACAGGCGGAGCTGAGATGATGCTCACGCAGATCATCACCGGCCTGGCACACCACCGGCATATTGTCATCTCCCTCACCTCAGGCGGGAAATACATCGAACCCCTTCGCGCTGCTGGTGCCGAGGTTCACACGCTCGACATGCCGTCAGGCAAACCCACCCTCAGCGCCCTGATCCAGCTTTTCAGACTCGCGTGGAAAACAAAACCCACCGTCATCATGGGCTGGATGTACCACGGCTGCCTCGCTGCGGTGTTGGTAAAACTATGCCGCCTCGGGCAAGGCCGCGTCATCTGGAACATCCGCCAGTCCCTCTACGATCTGTCGT
>JBIKIA010000317.1:0-5826 GCA_044361885.1 Prosthecobacter sp.
CAGACGCTCGACATCCCTGGCAACGTCGCCGTCATGGTGCGTTCCGGCGGCAAAGTCAGCGTGTGCAGTGTCTCCATTCCCCTTGGTGCCCCTGTGGACCATTTGCCTCCAGTGAAAAACTTCATCGACCAGCATGTGTTCGCGAACTTGAAGCAGATCGGCATCCCGCCCTCGCCCATCTGCGATGACAGCACCTTCCTCCGCCGCGTCTCGCTCGACATCGGCGGTAGATTGCCCACGCTGGAGGAAACGAAAGCCTTCATCTCCGACAAAGCGCCCGACAAACGCGACCGCGCTGTCGAAGTCTTGCTGAACTCGCCTGACTACGCCGACTTCTTCGCGAACAAATGGACCGCGCTGCTCAAGAACCAGCGCACCGAGGCCGCCGACATCACCGCAAACTTCGCCTTCCACGCCTGGATGCGTGACAACCTGCTGGCGAACACGCCCTACGATCAAATCGTCCGCCAGATCCTCGCCTCCACTGGCACTATCGTTTCCAATCCGCCCGTCGCTTGGTACAAGCGAGTCAAAGAGCCTACCACTCAGGTCGAGGACGTGGCGCAGCTCTTCCTCGGCGTGCGCATGCAGTGCGCGCAGTGCCATCATCATCCCTTCGAGCGCTGGACGCAGGCCGAGTATTACCAAATGGCCGCCTTCTTCAGCCAGATCGGCCGCAAACCCACTGCCATCGCCGGTGAAGACCTCATCTTCCACAAGCGCGGCACCGCGCAGACCGAGCACCGCAAAACCCGCGTCATGCTCAAGCCCGCCGGTCTCGGTGAGCCGCCACTCGACATCGCGCCTGACGATGATCCCCGCCTCGCGCTCGCCGATTGGATGAGCAAGAAGGACAATCCCTTCTTTTCTAAATCACTCGTGAACCGCTACTGGAAGCATTTCTTCAAACGCGGTCTCATCGAGCCCGAAGACGACCTGCGCGACACGAATCCACCGACGAATCCCGAACTGCTCGACGCGCTGGCAAAGCACTTCACCGACAACCATTACGATCTCAAATCCCTTGTCCGTGTCATCGCACAGAGCCACACCTACCAGCTCAGCGCCATGCCGAACGAGCACAATGCCGTCGATCGTCAGGCCTACTCACACTACTACCCGAAGCGCATGACCGCCGAGGTCCTGCTTGATGGCATTGATATGGTCACCGCATCGAAAACCGACTTTGCCGATCTCCCGCCCGGCACCCGTGCCGTCTCCCTGCCTGACAACAGCTACACGCGCTCTTCCCCCTTCCTCAAAGTCTTCGGACGACCTGACAACACCAGTGTCTGCGAATGCGAACGTGTCTCCTCTGCCAGCCTCGCTCAAAGCCTTCATTTGATGAACGCTCCCGACGTGAAAGCCAAACTCACCGCTACTAATGGCCGCGCCGATCAGCTCACGAAAGCCGAGTTGCCCGAGCCCAAACGCATCCGCGAACTCTACCTCGTCGCCTATTCACGAGAACCCACTGCCGATGAGGTGAAAATCGCCGAAACGCATCTGATGAAGCCCCGCAACGATGCCGCAGGCAAGCCACTCGACTCCCAACGGGCCAAACGCAATGGCTATGAAGATCTCCTGTGGGCACTGCTGAATACAAAGGAGTTCCAATTCAATCACTGAGGTGCACAAAGCAGGTTGGACGACTTTTGTCACAATGGCTGCGCAAGGCGCCTTGCCAAGCACTCAGATCTGAAGGGGGGATCGCACCTGTATCCGAGGCATTGTGAGAAATCGGGATGCGGATTTGCCGGTGGATGGAGTCAGGGCGCTACATCCGGACGATAGTTGGCGTATGTCTGCTCATGCGTTTGATGGTTTTTCTTTCTTGTCTCAGTTCGTCGGTTCTGGCACTCACGGTGGAGGAGGCGGGGAAGGTCGCGCCGCTGCCGGAGATCGTGAAAGGGGGCGGGGTGGTCTTTGCGGACTTAAATGAGGATGGGCATGAAGACCTGATCGTCTCGAATGCGCAGGGCTATGGAGTCTTCCTTTTTAATCCGGTGGAGAAGAAGAATGTTCAGTGGGATCGCGGGTGGTCGAATGTGCTGCGGGAGGGGAAGACGGGGGATGCGAATGCGCTGCCGCTGCTGGAAGGGGCGGTATTTCGAGACGGGGGGCTGACCTCGGCAGATGGGAAGAAGCGGATGACTCGGGAGGAGCTGCTGCGCGTACCAGGGCCGGCTCCGATGTCGCCGGAGGAGTCGCTCAAGACCATGCGGGTGAAGCCGGGCTATGAAATCAAACTGGTGGCGAATGAGCCATTGGTACAGGACCCCGTGTTTATCGACTGGGATGAAAAAGGCCGCGCCTGGGTGGTGGAGATGGGGGACTACCCTTTCGCCCCCGGTGAGAAAACGAACGATGGCAAGGTAGGGCAGGGGAAAGTCTCGGATCTTCAGTCGGGGCGAATCAAGATCCTCGAAGACCAGAACGGCGACGGGGTCTATGAGAAGGCGACCTTGTTTCTGGACGGGCTGCTGCACCCCACGGGGCTGGCCTGCTGGAAGGGCGGCGTTTTCATCTCGGCGATCCCAGACCTGATCTATGCCCGCGACTCGGATGGGGATGGGAAGTGTGATGAGCGGGAAGTCTGGTACACCGGCTTCACGGCGGGGAATCCGCAGCATCTCGTGAATGGCTTCTGCTGGGGTCTCGATGGCTGGCTCCATGGGGCCAATGGTGACAGCGGCGGCAATGTGACGGTGGTGAAGACGGGGGAGAAGATCAAACTCGGCACCAACGACTTCCGCTTCCATCCCGTGACCGGGAAGTTTGAGCGGGAGTTTGGCCGCTCGCAGTATGGGAAGTGGCGGGATGATTTCGGAAATTGGTTCGGCAACAACAACAGCACCATGGGCTGGCATTATTATCTGCCGATGCGCTGGATGGAGTCGCACCCGGACAAGCTGGCGGCCTCGGTGCGGGCGGTGATCAATGAGGAGAAGACCGTGCTGCCGGTCAGCCCGGCGGTGCGGCGGTTCAACTGGGCGAGCGCGATCCAGACGCTGACCTCGGGCTGCGCGCCGATGCCGTGGTTTGATGGGAAGGATCACGCGCTGCTGGTCTGCGAACCGGCAAACAACCTCGTGCATCGGGAGCTGCTGGATCACTCGAAACTGCCGATCACGAGCCAGCGCCACCCGGACGATGCAAAGAGCGAGTTTCTCGCGAGCGGCGATAATTGGTCGCGCCCCTCCATGGCACGTCCGGGACCGGATGGAGCGATCTACGTGGTCGATATGTATCGCCTCGTGCTGGAGCATCCAGAGTGGATTCCGGCGGATATTTCCAAAGGTCTGAACCTGCGTGCAGGGGAGGACATGGGCAGGATTTATCGGATCAGCGGACCTAGCACAACGAAGAGTGAGGTGGCGCTGCTGAAGGAGCCGGTGAAGGCGCTGAAATCACGGCATCGCTGGACGCGCGACACAGCGCAGCGGCTGCTTTTGGAAAAGCAGGACACATCGGTGGTGCTAGAGCTGGTGGCGCTGGTGAAGTCTGCTGAGCCTCTGGAAGTGAAGCTGCAGGCAGCCTGGACGGCGGCGCTGCTGGATGAGGCGCAGCGGCCTGCTTTGATCACGCTGATGAAGGCCAGCTTCCCGAAGGTGCGCGGTGTGGCGCTGGTGGCGGCAGGAAGTGAGGACATCCACCCTGAAGAACTGGCGACGTGGTTCCCGAAGACGGCACCGGCGAAGCCTGTGGCCGAGGTGCCCGTGATTACGAACGTGAATGTGGACCGGCAAAAGGTGGTGAAGCGCTATGTCCAGGAAGTGGGAAGTTTGCGTGGCGATGCCAAGCGGGGCGAGGCCGTCTTTGCCAAAGCCTGCATGGCCTGCCACAAGCTCGGCGGCATGGGCGTGGAAGTCGGCCCTGATCTGGCGACGGTGGCTGCGAAGCCGATGGATCAGTTGCTGGAGGCCATCTTTGATCCGAACCGTGCGGTGGAACTGCGAAACGCCTCCACGCAGATTACGAGGCAGGATGGGACACAGATCGCCGGTTTGATCGCCGCCGAGGCCCCGGGCAGTGTGACGTTGAAGCTGCCCGGCGGGGTGGAGTTCCCCGTGCTGCGTCGTGACATCAAAGAAATGAAGACTTTGACGACCTCCCTGATGCCGGAGGGAATGGAAAGTGTGGTCACCGCGCAGGAAGCCGCGGATCTGCTGACGCGGATGACAGGGCGATGATGAGTGCTTCAACCAGATTGAAGCACGGCAAGACTTCGGTAGAATGGTGAAGTATGCTATGAAACACCTTCTCGTTGCCATCACCTTGATCGTCGTCAGCGGACTTCTTGCCAGTTGCCGTGGGGCAGGCGGACCTGCGCAGCGCGTCGGATATGAAATGGATCGTGCTGCTTATAAAGCAGGGACGGGTGTGGCCAAGGCAGGTCATGCCATCCAGCGGGCGGCGCGCTGAGGCTTACTCCAGATTGGCTTCGATGACTTCTCCCCCCGTGGGATCGACGAGCTGGCTTTTGACGAGATCAAAGGCCGAGCCGTGCATGTAGGGCTGGATGTAGAGCTTCTGTTTCCGGCGGATGAGATTTTCGCGGACGATTTCAAGCTGTTGGAAATCGACGTGATCCTGAAAGTCGGAGAACCAGTAGAGGGCATCGGCTTGGCGGACCTGCTCGCTGAGCAGGGCGGTCCATGCATAGCCGATGCCGACGTAGTGGATGAAGTGGGTCTGGGGGCGCTTCGAGAGGAGCAGATAGATGCTCTCGCTGGAGATGGGATCGGAGCGGGAGAATTTGAATTTGCGCGCCTCCTCGTAGCTGGCCATGCCGCCCATGCGCCAGAAGCGCTCGAATTCGGAGCCGTTGGTGCGGAAGACCTGCTCGCCATCGAGACCGGCCTTGGGCGGTGAATCCAGCCCGCAGCCGGGGAAGAGAACGACGACGCTGCCACGGGCGACTTTATCCACCTCGGCGATGACGCGGGGGAGATGCGGGGCCATGGAACTGGAGACATCCAGGATGAGAGCGAGGCGCTTGGCTTTGATCTCGCGGCCGAACATGGAGAGGGGCTGGAAGACCATGCCGCCCTTGGCACCGAGGCCCATGCCTTTGCCAAAACCGCCACCACCGAGGCCGGTGCCGCCGAGTTTGGCGCTGGTGAGCATGTCATTAGAGCTGGGGAGGTCCAGGATGTCGGGGACTTCATCCGGCAGGACGATGTCGGAGATGGAACCGACGGCGGCGAGCTTGCGCATGGGCACGGCCTTTTTCAGCCAGGGATTTTTCTTCTGCTGGATCTTGTGTTCGAGATCTTGGGAGGCCTGCTGCCCCTGCTGGGTGCCGCCGGGGAGGAAGTCCACGGCCTGATCGAGCATGACCTGATTCACCACGAGGAAGCCGCCGATGCCGAGAATGAGTGCGTGAATGCCGAGGCTGAGGGAGAGGGAGGCACCACCCCACTGCACCCATTTCTTTTGAATGAGGGCGACGAGGAAGGGGATCTCCTTTTCGGAGTCGGTCTTGTCCACTGGTGCTGGCGCGGCTTTGGGCGCATCGGCGTTGTCTTCCTTGGACTCGCTGGATTCGAGAGTGCTGGGGACTTCGGTTTCAGGTTTGGTTTCCCTCTTCGGTGCCGGTGACTCTTGGGTGACGACGGGTTCGGACCGGGGCTTGGGCTCCGCTTTGACCTCCTGGGCCGGGATTTCGATGCTCTCGGGCTCGGGGGCGGCTTCCTCGGGGATGAAAGCCTCGTCGGTGGGTGTGACGAGAGGCGTGCTGCGGCGGATGACGCTGCGTTTGCGAGCGGCCGGGGCAGGGGGTGTCGCGGGAATCGGCGCGGGTGTTGGCTCCAGGGATTCGGG
>JBIKIA010000318.1:0-5824 GCA_044361885.1 Prosthecobacter sp.
CCAGCACCGAGGCAAAACTGGCCTGATTCGGACTCGGTTCCAGGAAATAGGCATTGTCCTTCATCGCATCGAAATGCACCCAGCCAAACGTCAGCAGATTTTGATCCGACCGGCCAAAGAGCCGCATCGTCACCTTGGAACCATCATTCTGAGACGGCGGGACCATGCCCCCGGAAGAGATCGAAGCCGGAGTGCCCGCAAGGTCCGTGACCAAGGGGTGAGAAGAGGCAGAATCCAGGGGAAGAGGTGTTTTCATGGCCTGATTTATCGGATTAACTATAATAACCATACCAAGATCCGCCACACTTGCCCAGACAAAAGTGCGCCCTGCCCGGCTCCCCACCATGGTGCAGCCTCTCCACGCCCTGCCTTTCAGCCCAAAGCCCTGATCCGTCGGTCATCCGCAGCTAGGGGCTCCGTTCCAGAGGTCAAGTGCCCGTCATCCAGGTTTCAAAGTCGGGTCTTGAAACCAAGGTCTGCCAGAAAGGCTCTCAAGTGATCCGCTCCCTCGTTTCAAAACCCCATTTTGTAACCAACGTCTCGCACCCCCGACCTCATGTTTCGCGATCCTTGGTTTCAAAACCATCTTTTGAAACCCAAGCGCTCGAAACCTGAGATCAAGTGCCCGGCACCTGACATCAGGTCGTCCGATTCTTCGTTTCAAGATCTCGTTTTGAAACGAACCAGCCCCAAGGCAGGGCTTACATATCCAAATGAAACAGGGCTTTTGGCTACAGGATTGACATGGTTGGCAGGATTAACAGGTCAGAAAAATCCTGTTCATCCTGCCAATCATGTCACGCAGGCCAAAGGAAGCGAGGCTTGGAGCTGCCGACCCGCGGCGGCATGGGAATTCCGCGCTCCGTCATGAAGTCACCTTGCCAGCACTCTCTTAATCCGCTTGGATAAGTAAAATCCCTTCATGGCACGCAAAGCATCCAGCAAGCCCGACTCCGGCTCCCCCAGCAACGCCATGCGCCGTCTCGCTGTGATGAACCTCGCCCTGCGCGGCATCGAGGCCGACTTCGGCCCCGAGCACGCCGACACCTTCCGCCGCGACCTCCATCCCGACCGCCGCACCGACTACGTCCTCGCCAACCCACCCTTCAACGACTCCGACTGGCACCGCAAGGACGCCAACGTGCGCTGGCAATGGAGCGGAGCGACATGGACAACCCGACAGGGTTGCCCGAAGGGTGAACGCGGGGGGCTATGGGTCGGATCTACATCACTGGTGTGCTTTGGGGGCTTGAAACGCTTGCTTGGGAATCATCATATCTCGTCCAAGTATGTCGAGTTCTGGCGGATTTAGCCGAGATCGATCCGGGCGGGAACTGGGTTAATCGCTCCTCCAATTCGATGACGACGATACTCTTGCCGTGGCTACCGCAAACATGCGCGACCACTGACAAACGACATGCAGCAGTCAGGCTCGTAGCCAAACGCCAGCCAGAAGTTGGATGGAAGCTGGTTCTCTCGCTTCTTCCCAGGAATCATTCTTCATCGTCGGGAACTCACAAGCCGATCTGGAGACCGTTCATCCCAGAAGACTGGAAACAAGGTGTGTCGCGGTCTCAACATTGGGAGGATGTGTTGTTCTATTCAAGTTTGGCGTTGGAAATGGCCGGCAACGACGTTGAGCGACTGGCTGTGCTTATTGATGGTTATTTCAATCTTCCAGTTGAAGCCCGCCAAAAGCTACGGGAGCGAATGAGTTCGGAGGGAGTTCAATCGCTTAGCGAAGCCCTGCGGTTCCGGCTCTGGCAGTCGTTGAATCATCTCACCACGAATCACCGCAAGTTTGCGGATAGTGAAAACTGGAAGGTCCCAGAGGGCTCGCTAGAGGAACTGGACGTGGTCGCTGATCTGTTGCGCCCGACTACGCCTGAAGTGAGACACAAGCGGCTGTTCGCTGGAAATGACACCGACTTGTTTGAAGACACCGATAATTACGAAGAACAGGAAGCAAAGTTGGCGATTCGTCGCCAAGAAGCTGTTGGCGAAATTTACTCAGCGGGCGGGAAGGAACTCCTGATCGCATTCACCAAAGAAGTTGATGAGCCTTGGCGGGTTGGGGCAGCTTTGGCTTCACTTGGACAGCCGGAATATGACCAGTGGATATTGCCCGCACTACTAAAGGCTGACGAAAACTCTTTGGTGCAGTTCGCGGGTGGATATGTGTGGGGACGATATCGGGCTGCTGGCTGGCAATGGGTTGACTCATTTCCCCTTTCTGATTGGACCAACGCCGAACTTGGTCAGCTCTTCACTTTCCTGCCTTTCTGCGAGGAAACATGGCAGCGGGTTGCATCCAGTATGGCCTCAAATGAAGCCGCTTACTGGCACAAAGCATTGGCAAACCCCTATGAGGCGGCGGGTGGGCTTGAGGGCGCTCTGGAGAAGTTGGTGGGCTATGATCGCCCCGATGTGGCCATTCGCTGCATGCAAACCATGCTTCACAAATCAAAAACGTTACCGAGTGATGTTGTGGTGAAAGCGCTGGTAGCACTTAACGCAAACCACCGTTTGGACGCCTATGCAATTGGCGTTGTTTTGTCCTATTTGCAGAATAACGCTCCCCAGATGGAGAACGAGATTTGTGGCATCGAGTGGAAATTCATGCCGGTCCTTGGAAGCTTCAACCATGGGCAGCCCGTTTTTCTTTCGCGAAGGCTAGCAGAGGATCCGGAGTTCTTTTGTGAAGTCATTCAAACTCTCTACCGCTCGAAGAAAGCCGAAGAAGATGCCTCTGAGCCCTCAGAAGAGGCTAAAGCAAAAGCACGCACGGCCTATCACTTGCTTGACGAGTGGAAGCTTCCTCCTGGGACTCTGCCTGATGGGGCGTTTTCTGCTGAGACTCTCACTGAGTGGGTGAAGGCGGTTAAAGAAAAATGTCTTGAATCAGGCCATTGGGAGGTGGCGTCAAATCAGATTGGGCAAGTGCTCCGTTATGCACCTCTTGATGAAGAAGGTCTATGGGTGGATTCTGTCTGCGCCATTCTGGATCAGGGCGGCAACGACAGAATGCGAAGCGGAATCACCATGGAAATATTTAACGGTCGTGGATGCTATACGCCTGATGGCGGCAAGTGGGAAACTGCAGCGGCTGAAGAATGGGAAAAGAAAGCTGATCGTGCCGAGGATAAGGGCTTCGCACTGGTAGCACAAGAGCTCAGGCGTTTGGCGGCATCCTACCGTCACGACGCTGAACGGGACGCAAAACGAAGTTCCATTGAGCTCGACTAACCCATGAGCTTCACCAAATTCAACACCGTCGAGCAGATGATCCTTAATGCCACCACCCACCTCCCTCCGCGGCGGCGCGGGTTCGTGGGTGCTACGTGAAAACCCGCCGCTGGCGGTCTGGTGGTGGATTACCTCGTCCTCGCCGATCAGCTCAAGAAGGCACTCGCCACCTACACCGAGAGCGGCGGGCAAGGGAATCCGACTTTGACACCGCCCAAGCCATCGCCGTGATGCTGGAGAAGCACGGCATCGCCTGCGACCTGATGCACGGGTTCAACTGGGACAAGTGGACCCGCGGCAAACCCACCGAACGCCTGCAACTCATCCCCGCCGGACAGGAGCACATCCTGGAACAGGAAGACGGCAAGAAGCGCTGGGTGCAGGTGGTGACGGAACTTTCCCGCGCCTTTGCCCTCTGCGCCGCCAGCGATGAAGCCACGGCGATCCGCGATGACGTGAGTTTTTTCCAAGCCCTGCAAGCCGCGCTGAACAAGCAAAGCAGCACCAACCGGAAGACGCCCGAGCAGATCGACGCCGTCATCACCGCGCCAATCACCAACACCACGAAAGTGACCACATTGACCGCCGCTACGGGCCTGTTCGCAGGCAGCTTCCAGATTAACGGAGCCACCACCGCGCTCCATCGCCCCGCACCATTCTTTGGCCAGATCGTCAAGATCGGAGCCACCACGGAAGGCTACGGCTACTTCCTCCTGCCCACCGCCACGGCGAAGATCACCACCTCACCGAAGCTCAGCGGTCGAGTGGTGCTGGATGTGCCGTAGATCGAATGGGGTAGGGCAGGTTGTCCGAGGATGGTGAGGCGGGTGGCAGGTAGGGCGGCTGGTCCTCCAGCCGCCATCGTGAGGCCCACGATGTCCGCACATCCCATGCTTCATCGAAGCTGACGGCCTTCAAAGAGCGGCGCTTGCGGGAGCAAGCGCCCTACCAGTTTCCATCACTTGGTCACTGGCAAGGCGCGGGGGATTTCCTCGATGGGCATACCGAAGCGGATGGTCTCCTCCATGATCTGGGTGCGGCGTGACTCGATCTGATTCGGGCTGTTCGCGGGGTCGCGATTGTTGACGATGTTTGGCTGGATGAAGATGAGGAGTTCATCCCGCTGCGTGGTCTTTTGTGTGGTGCCGAAGAGGTGCTTCAGCACGGGCACGCGGCGCAGGAAGATGGCACCGCGTTCGTTGGTGCCGGTGCGCTCGGTGACGAGTCCGCCGAGCACGACGGTGGCCCCATTTTTGACGGTGACGGTGGTCATCAGCTCCTGCGTGCCGATGGTGGGCACCGTGTTCCCCGAGATGATCTGCTCGCCGACGATGTTGTCATTGATCTGAGCGATGCGGAGGGTGACTTCCTTGTCGGAGTTGATGAGCGGGACGATCTCCAGCTTCAGCACGACATCGCGGTAATCGATGCTGGCGCTGGTGGCGGCGATGTTGTTGACACCTGCATTGGAAAGGATGTTCACCGGCACGGCGATGCGCTGACCGCTGGAGATGGTGGCCTTGCCGTTGTTCATGATGTGCAGGCTGGGGCTGGACAGCACTTTGAAGTTTTTGTTCCCCTCCAGCACTTTGATGTAGCGGCTCAGGGCTCCGAGTTGGCCGTAAAAGCTCATCGCTGCGGTGCTGAGTCCTTCGCCATTGAATGGCAGATCCAGCGCTCCGGCGACGGTGGTGCCACCGGGTGTGGTGACGTTTTTTTGGCGCAGTGTGAAATCATCGAGCGCATTGAGGAAGTCGAAGCCGTAGTTGAATTCGCCGCCAAGACTGAGTTGGCCGATGATGGTGCTGACATAGACCTGCTGCGGGCAGATATCCATTTCTTCGATCAGCTTGTCGATGACTTCGATGTGCTCGGGCGAACCATTCACGACGAGGCTGTTCGACTGCGGATCTGCAATAAGCAATGTCTTGCCGACAATGACGGACTCGGGCGCGGAGTCGGCGTCGGGGTCATCAAGCAAGCTGCGACTGGCGCGGTTGTTGCCCTGGCCTTGGCCCTGGCTGCCGGTGTTGAAGCCGAAGGCTCCACCGCCATTGTTATTGCCGAAACTGCTGTTGCCAAAGCCACTGTCGGAATTGCGGTTCGCGGCGTCGGTGGAGGGGCTATTGGACGAGCCGCTGGGGCGTCGGCGACTGCTGCTGCTGGAGCCTCCACCGAGTCCGCCGGAGCCGGAGTCGTTCTGGATGTCAGTATCCTTGGCGAGCGCGTTGTAGGCCACGGGGAGGAAGTCACCCACGTCGATGTAGCTAAGCTTCCGCTTCAGGAAGGTAACGCTGTCCGTCGGTTGGTCGAGCTTTTCGACGAGGCCGCGGATGTAGGTGATGTCCACGGGCCGGGCGATGACGAGCAGGCTGTTGGTTCGGCGATGCGGGATGACTTTGACCTTGGCGACGGATGGGTTGGTATTAGCCGAGTTCAATGCTGCCTGTGCCGTGGCAGCAGGAGAGCGCTGGGCATTCGGGGCGGCTGGCATGGCGGGGGCAGAGGGTGTGCTAGCGGCGGCACTTTGCGCAGCTTCTTCCCGCTCTTCGAAGATCTCGCTGATGATCTCGGCGAT
>JBIKIA010000319.1:0-5821 GCA_044361885.1 Prosthecobacter sp.
TTCGTCATCACATCTGCCGCTGTCGCCAGACGAGTGGATTCGGAGATCGCGTCCACCGTCTTCTGAATCTCCTCCGGCAAATGATACTGCTGCGCTGTCGATTTAAAGAGCGCTTCCAGTGATCCGATGCTCTTCACCAGGGTCTTGAAAGTGCCACCGTCGATCGCCACCAGTTCGGTCGATTCTTTGGCCGTGGCATCGAAGCGCCAGATGCCATCCCCCAGCAGCGCCCGCTCGCCGAAGTGCTCGCCCGCGCCTGCGGACTTCACGAGCTGCCCCTGAGCATCCGTGATCTCCACGCGGCCTTTTTTCACCGCGTAGAGCGACTGCGCGGGCTCGCCGCAGCGGAAGAGCGAATCACCCGCCTCCAGATGCATTTCACCGAGCGGCGAGGAGAAGCTCGGCGTCAGCAGATTGATGTCGCGCGGGAAGAACAGCTCAAAGGTCCACTCCGCCATGACGCGCAGTTTGCGGTCGAGCCCAGGGAGCTTCATGAGATACACGCTGCGCCACATGAACCATGCGAGCAGGCCGGAGAAGCGCAGCCCCATGACCATCGCCACGGCTTTCCGATGCCCGATGGTGGCCAACTCGCCCAACCCGGTGAAGGCAAAAGGCTGCAACGGCGTGCCCCGAATGGTGGCGAGGATATTGTCGCCGATCAGGGCTCCCTGACGCATCGCAAACTGCGCCGTCTCCGGGCAGTGACCGCCGTCGGCTTTCGGGAAAATGGCGCAGTCACCGGCTGCCCAGACTTTCTCACGCGTCATGACCTGACCAAAGGAATCCACCCGCACCTTGCCACGATCCATCGGGATCAAGCCAGCATCACCCAGTGCCTTGATCAGCGGATGTGGCGCATTGCCGACCGTGCAGACGACGAGGTTCGTCGGGATCGTGGTTCCATCGCTGAGCTGCACCGTTCGTGCCGTGACAGCACGCACACGTTTATTGAAGACGATCTTCACGCCCATCTTCTCCAGACAGCGCCCGGTGTAGTCGCCCAACCTTTCACCCAGCATGGAGAGCAAGCGGTCGCCGCTGTGGATCAGCGTCACCGTGGCTTCGTCTTCGCGGATGTTGTCGTAGTAGCGCCGCACTCCGGCGATGAGATCCTGGATCTGCCCCGCCGTCTCCACCCCGGAATAACCACCACCCACGACCACAAAGGAGAGCATCTCTTTCCGCTGCTGATGCTTGGTGATCAGATTCGCCTCCTCCATTCGGCTGATGATGGCCGCGCGCAGCTTCATCGCATCACCGACGGTGCGCATGAGATAGGCGTGCTCTGACATCCCAGGGATGCGGCTGAGGTCTACGCCCGCGCCGGGAGCTAGCATCAGATGATCAAAGGTCACGGTCACATTCGGGGTGAAGCGACCGCCATCCAGCGTCAGCACATGGTTTTCGAGATCCAGGCTGGTGACGGTGCCCTTGAGCACATCCGCGCCTTTGCAGATCATGCGGATAGGGTTCACCACATGCTGCGGCGAGAGCGAGCCGCCCACCACCTCCGGCAGCATCGGCTGAAAGACCATGTGGTTTTCACTCGCGATCACCCCCACGCGCAGGCTTTCACCCACAAGCCTCTTCAAGATCCGCTGAGCGCAATAGACCCCGGCAAAACCGCCCCCGATGATGGCGATGTCAAAGTGGCGTGGGATGGAATCAGGCATGGTTCTAATCGCGCCTGATGCGCAGGCAGCGGGCCATGATTCCGGGAAAGTGCCCCGTTACCTCAGCGCCACAAACGTGCCCTCAAACTCCACACACGTCCTGCCGTCCTCCACGATGGCCGCCTGCAAAGTCAGCCTTGCCTTTCCTGTGCTGGTAAACTGTGCCTGAAAAGCCTGCCATGCCTCACCTCCAGGATGCCGACACAGGGCGATGAGCTCTCCCCGCACCGGATGGCGATACCGCAGCGAACTCTCCCGAATCACGATGTGCGCCTCACGATCTCCCAGCAGCAGCCAGAGCAAACTGTAGCCAGCCAGCGTGGCCAACGCACTCAAACTGCCGCCAAAAGCGGTGCCGAGATGATTGTGATTCGGCTCCAGTGGCGCATACAGCCGAAGCTCCTGCCCATCCCAGCTTTGCACGCTCACACCCATCGCACGTGTCAGCGGGATCTGCTCGTGGAGGAAAAGCTCGGTCTCATGCAGCAAGGTGTCATTCATGCTATGACGCTGGCTTATCGGTGCACAAAAAGCATCTCAAATCATCTACCGCGCGCCAGCCACACGCCCAGCACCGCCACCACCATGCCGACGAGGGAAAGGCCGGTCAGCGTCTCACCAAAGATGCCCCAGGCCATCAGCGCCGTGACCGCAGGCACGGTGTAAAACAGGCTCGCCAGATTCACCGCCGTGCCGCTGCGGATGAGATGATTGAGCAGACTGATCGCGCCGATGGATAGCACCAGCGCGCCCCACAGCAGGGCAAAGATAAACTGCCCACACCACGCCACCTGCATGGTCTCCGTTGTCATCGCCAGCACCACCGTGATCAGCAGACTCGCCGCATACTGCACCACTGCACTCGTACGCAGGTCAAAAGCCGGGCAATGCCGCTTCTGCCACATCGTCCCCATCGTGATGCCGACCAGTGACAGGATGGCTGGCACGGTCATGAGGAAAGTCAGCCCGCTGCCCGTTTTATGTGCCACCACCAGCGCCGTGCCGATGAATCCCAGCGCCAGCCCGCCCCACTGTCGTGGCAGCACCCGCTCGCCCAGCACCATACCGGCAAAGGCGGCGGTGAAGAGTGGCTGCATGGACACGATCAGGCTCAGAATCCCCGCTGGCAAACCCAGCTTCAGTGACCACACACAGCCGCTCAGATACAGCGCATGAATCAGCAGTCCGGCGATGGCCACATGCATCGTCTGCCGCTTTCCCTTTGGCCAGGGAGCCCGTGAAACGAACGCAATCGGCACCAGCACCGCCAGCACAATGCTGAACCTCAGCGTCATGAACGTGAATGGCTCCGCGAAAGGAACCCCCAGTTTCGACCCGATGAACCCGCTGCTCCACAGCACCACAAACAGCCACGGAATGGCTGCTGCCCAGCGTGAGGAGCGTGCGTTGTCGCTCATCAAAAGGTATTCTGAATCACCACCTCATCATAGGGAAGCTGGCCGGGCTTCGACCACGCTGGCTGGGTGCCTTTGCCGACGGCGATCATGAAACTGATGACGTGGTCTTCGGGCAGCTTGATGATTTTGGCCACAGCGTCGAAGTCGAAGCCATCCATCGGGCAGGAGTCATAGCCCATGGCTTTCGCAGCAAGCATGATCGTCATGCCAGCCATGCCGCAGGAGCGCATGCATTCGTCGCGCTGCACTTGGTCGCGGCCTTCATAATACTGGCCGATGGCGGGAACGAGGAAGTCCTGCACTGGCTGCGGTGCGTTCTTCCAGTAACGGGCGGCGTCCTTTTTCCATGAATCTTTGTCGGCACAAAGCACGATGAGCAGGGACGAGTCGGTGACCTGCGCCTGATCCCACGCAACGGCGCGAATCTGCCTCCGCACGTCAGGATCGAGCACCGTGACGAAGCGCCAGTTCTGGATGTTGAAGGCCGTGGGAGCCTGCAACGCCGCTTCCATGAGTTGGCGGATTTCCGCCTCCGTCATGACGTGGGCGGGATCGTAATGCTTGATGGCGCGGCGGGCGGTGATGGCGTCGAGGGTGTTCATGGAGGAGGTGATGAGATTTGGGTTTCGGTGAGTAAGGCGTTGAGATCAAGTGGTCCGGTGGTCATGGCGATTTCGCCTTTGGCATCGCGGGGCCATGCGGCGGGATCGCGGTCCACGTAGAGTTCCAGGCCGTTGCCGTCGGGATCGGTAAGGTAAATCGCTTCGCTGACACCATGATCGGCAGCGCCATCGAGCGGGATCTTGTGCTCGATGAGGCGACAAAGGGCATCGGCGAGAGCTTTGCGTTCAGGATAGAGGATGGCGACGTGATACAGACCGGTGCTGCCACTCGGCGGGGCTTTGCCGCCACGGCTTTCCCAGGTGTTCAGGCCGATGTGATGATGATACCCACCTGCGGAGACAAACGCTGCCTGTGTTCCGTAGCGCTGTGTGAGCTGGAAGCCCAGAACGCCACAGTAAAAGGCCAGCGCCCGCTCCAGATCGGCCACCTTCAGATGAACGTGGCCGATGCGGACGCCGGGATGGATGGGTGCGCTCATCTCACGCGGCGCTGAGCGCGGGATAGTCCGTGTAGCCTTCAGGGCCGGGCGAGTAGAACCGCGCGGCATTGGGGGAATTGAGTTCCGCCTTGGCGGCGATGCGAGCAGGCAGATCAGGATTGGCGAGGAACGGAACGCCAAAGGCGATGGCATCGAGCTGGCCAGCGGCGATGGCCGTTTCAGCCTCGTCGGCGGTGTAGCCCATGTTGCCGATGAGCACGCCTTTGAAGGCGGCGCGGGCGGGTGTCATCACGTCGCCCTGCTGTGCCTGGAAGAAGTCACTGCGCATGACATGGAGGTAAGCGAGGCCTCGGGCGTTGCATTGGTGCGCGATGTAGGTGGTGATGGCGACGGGATCGCTGTCGATCATGCTGTTGTAGCTGTTGAGCGGGGAGATGCGCAGGCCCACGCGATCGGCACCCCAGACGCTGATGGTGGCGTCGAGCACTTCGAGCATGAGACGAGCACGGTTCTCGATGCTGCCGCCATACGGGCCGCTGCGTTTGTTCGCACCATCGCGCAGGAATTCGTCGAGCAGGTAGCCATTGGCACCATGGACTTCCACGCCGTCAAATCCGGCCGCCTTGGCGTTCTCGGCGGCTTTTTTGAAACCTGCGACGATGCCAGGAATCTCGTCGTCGCGCAGTTCGCGCGGTATGACATAGGGCTTCTTGCCTTCAGGCGTGTGAACTTCATCGCCCGTGATTGGAATGGCGCTTGGCGCGACGGGTTGAGCTCCGCCATTAAGCAGCGGATGGCAGGCACGACCACCATGCCAGAGTTGGAGCACGATCTGTCCGCCCTTGGCATGAACGGCATCGGTCACGGCCTTCCAGCCTTGCACTTGAGCTTCGGAGCAGATGCCCGGTTCCATCCAGAAGGAGGAGTTGCCTTCCATCGCCATCGTGGCTTCAGCGATGATGAGTCCTGCGCTGGCTCGCTGCGCGTAATATTCGGCCATCAGCGGAGTGGGATTGTGGTCCGCATCGGCTCGGCAGCGTGTGAGCGGGGCCATAAGGATACGGTTTGGCAGATTGAGAGCGCCTGCGGTGAGGGGAGTGAAGAGTTTCATGAGGGTAGATCCTTGATTCATTACTTGAGGAGGCCAGCGAAGGCTTTGCGCTCGCTGAAGAGTACGAAGGCGGAAAGTAGAGCGATGGCGATGACAGGTGGCTCGAAGAGTCCCGCGCCTTTGGTGAGGAAGATGTGGAAGGCGAGGATGTTGACCACGATTGGGCCGAGCACGAGCAGGCCGATGTTACGAGTTCTTGGCAAAGCGACGAGCAGTCCACCGAAGATCTCCAGCACCTTCACGAAGGTGAGGTATCCGGTGGGGAACATGGCTCCCATGAAGAGCTTGTGCGGAGCATCGGCGGGCGAGGGATCCGCGGGCATCGGAATGAAGTTCAGGAAGAAATTTGCGCCGAAGGTGATGAAGGCGAGACCGAGGAGGACGGAGGCGAGGGTGGTGATGTGTTTCATAGGAGATGTTGCTTTGACTAAGCGGTGTTTTCGCAAATAGAGCGTCCTTTGACAGACGGGTTCATGAAGTTCGTTGAGAAGGTGCCATGTTCAACAAAACAACCCGGAGTCTGGAACTCGCCCTGCGTGACAGGGCTTCTTCA
>JBIKIA010000030.1:0-18570 GCA_044361885.1 Prosthecobacter sp.
ATCACCAATGGCGAGCGTGCCAGCGGTGATGTGGTCGAGTTCGGCATCGGTGAGGCCGAGGGTGGTGGCGCTGTCAGCGGCTCCGAGGTTGATGAGCCGGGCGTTGGTCTTCTGGCGCAGGGTGACAGTGGACGAGGTTTGCACGGATGTCGTGCCGGATGTCAGGTCGATTTTATCCGCATTGATGGTGATATTACCCGTCGCACTGGGGCCACCCAGGATACTTACGCCGCCAGACTGAAAACCGAAACCGGTGGCTGTGCCAGTGCCCGTAATCGTGATCGGCCCACTGCCAGTAGAGACGAACCGCCCGGAACTGCTGGTGGAAAGGCGGACGCCGGAGCTGCTGCCGGAAGTGGCCGTGCCCGTGATCGCCATGGCGCCACTGGCGGCCTGCACAAGGCCGTTGTTAACGAGTTGCACGCCGACATCGAAGCTGCCCGATGCAGTGCCCCCTGTCCCAACCAGCGTGATTGAACCGCTGCCAGTGGCCGAAATGAGGCCGCCTTGACTCGCAATGCCGATGGCATTGCTTGCAGTCGCAGTCTGGGCCGTCCCGTTGATGTTGATCGCCCCGTCAACGGTCGTGATTGTAGCGGTAGCAACTCTCATAAAGACACCGTAAGATCCGGTCGAGCCGAGCGTGCCGCCCACACCGATGATCGAGATATTGCCGGTGGAGGTCTGCACGGTATCGGTGCTATCGAGGACAACACCGCCGTTGGTGTTGCTCCCGGTAACGGCAACGGCGCCGCCCTGTCCACGCAGGGAAACAGCACCCGCACCCGAATCGAGCGTCGCCCCTGAAAGCAAAACGCCATTCGGCAAACTCGCGCTTCCGATGGCATTTGCCGCGAGCGGATCGGCACCGCCGCCAAAGGTGATATCACCACCGTTCGAGGTGATGACCGTTCCGGAATCCAAGCGGATGGCTCCGGTGTCGGTCGCGTCGCGGTTCGAATTGAGCACCACATGCAGCTTGTTGCTGGTGGAGGTCACGTCCGCGCTGGAATAGAAGTAGATGTTGTTGTTGGCTCGCAGGGTAAGCGTCGCGTCCGTTCCCGTGGAGTGGTTGATGTTGCCATAGATGAGCACATCGCTGCCCGCACTCAGCGTGATATTGCCGCCTGCGGCAATAATGCCTTCGGTGGTGCTGCTGATGTTGCCACTGGCATCAGCCGTCAGCGTATTGGCAGCGCCAAGAGTGAAAGCACCAGTGAAGCTCACGCTTCCAAAGCGGTTGACCGCTGAGCCAATGCTGACGTTGGGCAGCGTGCTGGTAAAGGCACCAATGCTCGCGTTGTCAGCGCCAGTGCCGGGATTCAGTGTCAACTGCGTGATGCCACTCAGCGAGATGTTACCCGAGTCACCCGTGATATTGAGCCCGCCATCCACACTGAAGGTGCGCCCACTGGCGGCGAACTTGATGCTGCCGGCCACGGGCTCAGTGATGGCCAGGGTGTCGCTGTTGCCGCTTTGATCGGTGACGGTGAGGGTGCCGCTGCTGGTGGCGACGGTGTAGTCCGGCGCGGCCTGGACCGTGATGGTGAACTGCTGCAAGGCGGTGGTCAGAGCGGCGTTGCCATTGATCGTGGCATCGTCCGTGAGCGTGACGCCGATGGTCGCCGTGCCTGCGGTGCCGTTCGGCGTGTAGGTCAGCGTGCCGGTGCTGCTGTCGATGCTCGGTCCGGTGGTGAAGAGACCGGCGTTGCTGTTGCTGCTGATATTGAAGGTCAGCGCCTGCGTCACCGTGCTGTCGCCGTCATTGATGGCGGTGGCCCAGCCTGCGGCGGTCTGCGCGCTGCTGGTATTGTAGGGCAGCAGCTGATCCGCGCCCTTCACGAAGCTCGGGATCTCATTAACGTTGGTCACCGTGATGCTCAGCGCCTGTGAGTCGCTCAGGTTGCTTGGCGAACCGTTGTCCGTCGCAGTGACGGTCACTTCATACACACCATTGAGGTTGGCATCGCTGAAGGATTCAAAGTCGCGGCCCGACCCAAAGGTGAGCACACCGTCGGCGCTCAGATTGAACAAAGCCGCATCCGCGCCGCTCTTGCTGAACGTGATCGTCTGGCCTGCATCAGCGTCGGTGGCATCAATATCAATGATCGTAGCCGTGGAGTTTTCAGGGAAGCTCAGCGAAGCCGTGGCGGCGCTGGCGTTGTTGGTGATCGAGGGGGCGGTGTTGACGCCCGCAATCACCGTGAATCCCACGTCAGCATTGTCGAAGTGGCTACCAAAGCCACCATCGTCTGCAAAATTGCCGGTCATTGAGTCGCCGGAAGACGCCAGGTCTCTGATCGAGGCCCGCAGGTAATGGGCTCCCAGCGGTGCAGCGAGCCCACCAGGGATATTGAAGGTAAAATTGGTCGTGATGTGCTGGTCGATCGCGAACTGGCCTGGACTGCGAAGGTCACTCGAGACGGTGCTCCACGCACTTCCGTTGAAATAGAACACCTTGAAGTGGACGCCATAGTCGGCCGTGTAAGACCCAGTGTTTGCCGGAAACCACTGCACCGAGACATTGAGGGAAGTGGGAGAAGCGTAGCTGATCTGAATGAAATCAATATGGTCGTCAAACTCTGATGCCGTGCTGCCAGCTCCGTCCGCCACCAAAATGCCGGTTCCCGAGACAGGTGAACCGAAAGATTGAATCACCCCGGCGTGGGCATAGGGGAGGCCGGCGGCAAATATCAACGCCAGCATGATGAACAGACGGTTGCTGAATGGATCAATTATAGATTTCATTTTCATAGGACGTGGTTCAGTAAGGTTGACGTATGGCGGGGGTAGAGAGGAAAAGAGGTGACTAGCTGGAAGCGAGCGGCCGTGGCTCGGCGCGAAGCGCATCAGCATTGGCGATATCCGCATGCGGCTGCACCGATGCGGCTGCGCAGGCTTAGGCATTGAGGAGCGGAGTGGTTTTTTATAGAAGTTTGTGGGAGCCCGCCATTTTGGCGTAGATTTCTCTTTGCGTAACAAGCATTTACCATGCCGTCCAGCTAATGAAAGGGGAATCACTCGGAGCGCGAGCAAACAATTCGACACCTACGAGCGGAATGCTCACCGCACGATGCGGGTGGGGTAGGGCGGGCTGGATTGGGCAGAGCCTAGGGGAGCGAAAAAAAGTGAAAAAAGATCTCGACCGGCTTCCTCGAACCTGTTGAGATCCAAGCTGACATCGTTTTTGGAGCTGCTCGGCACCATGTGCGCTGAGCCAGTCCTGATCACGATCGCAGGGCCAGTTCATTCGCTTTACCAACCTCTCGCGATGCACTCCAACCGACAGAGCGGCCCCCGGGCCGCAGGTGCCCCCAGACGTGTCTTAGCACACGCCCTGATCTCTTTTTCCCCTGCTCTGTCGCGCCCATGCGGGCAGGGCTGCCACCCGCCACCCTCAGCACCGACACGTCATGGGTGAAAAACTCCGATGGGACTCGTCCTCTCCTATCACCGGGGAGTCTCTTAAGTGGAACCAGGAGGGTGCTGTATGGGGGGGCTCATGGCCTGACCCACCGAAGCCGGAGACACCGAAGAAGAAGCCTTTTCACCGCAAAGCCAAACCACATAACCCACCCCAACCTCAACCGTCAGACTTCACTCCTATGTCAAACTTCCAATATCAAACCCGCCAGAACCCCCAGGGGGGCTTCACCACCAGTGTCGTGCTCGGAGAGCCTGTGCCAGACAGCGTCCTCCTGGCCAGCATCGCCACCCGCGCGAATACCACCCCTGAGATCGCCGAGGCCGTCATCCGCGCCCTCGTCGCAGAGATTCTCGGCTGCGGCTGCGGCAGCCATTTCGCCCGCCGTTTCCTGGGCATCCTGTCCTTTCAGCCCACCTCCGGCGGCAGCGCCCCGAGCCCGGACGGCTTTCACAACGCGCAGGACATCAATGCCAGTGTCTCCATCGCCATCCTGAAGGAACGCATCGAAACTTGGCAGCAGACGCTGACCCTGGAACACATGGGCGAGGTGGGCAAACTCACCCCTGTGATCGACTCCATGATCAATCAGGCCACCGGTGCGCTAAACATCTACACGGCGGGTGATCTCATGCAGGTCCGTGGCGACAACCTCAAAATCAATCGCAACGACACGGCCCAGGGCATCTTCCTGACCAATAGCGCAGGTGTCGAGGTCCGCTGCTCCGCGTACTCCAACATCGAGCCCCAGAGCCTCACCTTCCTCGTGCCTCCCGGCACCACCGGCCCGCAGACGGTGCGCATGACCGCCTTTATCAATGGCAGCCTGCGCAGCTACACCTACTCCGCCCAGATCACCTCTGCGTGACGCCGGGTCGGGGAGGGGGTGGGAATGACGAAACCCAAATGACGAATGACGAAACGGAGAGGGGCTCAGGGGGTCATCCAATGCGCGACGGTGGGTGACTCCATGTGCGACAGTGGGTGACTCCATGTGCGACAGTGGGTGACTCCATGTGCGACACTGGGTGACTCCATGTGCGACAGTGGGTGACCCCATGTGCGACAGTGGGTGACCCCATGTGCGACAGTGGGTGGCCCCATGTGCGACAGTGGGTGACCCCTTGCGCTACGGTGGGTGGCCCCATGTGCGGCAGTGGGTGACCTCACGAGCGGCGTTGGGTGCCCCCCGCAGCTGCACTGGGTGACCCAATAAGACGCGGTGGGTGACCCACGGTGCGGCATCATGGCATACCGAATGCCTCCGGGGGGGCCTCTCTGTCAGCGGGCTTCACTTCACCTCGGCGGGCCGCTTGGGCTTGATGCGGGACCATTCTTTCTTTTGCTCAGGCGTGAGGTCCTGATCGATCTCGGAGGTGGTGCGTTCGAGGATGTCCCAGATGTTACGCAGGGCCTGAGCTTTGAAGGTCATGAGTTCGGTGATGGCGGTATCGACCTTGGCTTCAAGCTTCGGGAGTTGCTCGGGGGTGGGCTCGAGCTTTTTGAGGTGGCTCATGGCAGCCCACTTCATGAACTCGGGCTGCTCGGTCTTCTTTTTCCAGGCCTGATGAGCCAGGATGCCGAAGACGAAACCGATGCCGAGGCAGAAGCCGACGAGCAGGGTCATGAGGCAGCCGGCTTTGAAGCGACGTGAGAGGATCATGGCAGCAGGAGTTGAGGGGAAAGCGGTGCATCGACCCAAGATGGTGCGAGCGAAACGAAGTCCACCTGCCAGACGACGAGCGCCGCACTGGCGATGAAGAGAATGGCCGAAGTCAGCACGGCACGCAGCCCGAGAGTGGTGAGCAGATCCAGCCAGGGCTCGGCGGCGGTGTTTTCTAAACGGGCAAGCACGCGCGTGGTGAAGCCGAAAGGTAGTTCGGCGGGCTCGTCCGCGACACGGCGGGCGGCTTGGGCGGCGGTTTGCCAGCGTTGGTCGAAGTCGTTCATGAGTTCATGCATTGAGGTTCATTTCCTGCGCGATGTCCCGCAGCTTTCGCCGCGCACGCATGGCGCGCATTTTCACCATGGGCCGGGTCCAGCCGGTGAGCTGGGAGATCTCCTGCGTGCTCTTTTCCTCCAGATCGAGCAGGGTGAGCACGAGCCGGTCGGGCGGAGAAAGCTGGGCGAGCAAACGAGTGACGATGTCCTTCGCCTCGCGGTCCGGCGTGTGGGGTATGTCGGCCTGACGATGCAGCAGATAATCCAGCCATTCGGTCTCCCCATCGCTCAGATCGGCCATGCGCCACTCGGGCCGTGCTTTCTCCGCGCGCAGGGCATCGAGACAGGTGCGGACGGTGAGGCGGCTCACCCAGTGCTCGAAGGGCACGCCGGCACGCGGCTGGTAGCTGTCGAGCTTTTGCAGCAGCTTGAGGAAGACCTCCTGCATCAGATCTTCCTCGCTCTCGCGACGCGGCAGATGATTCCGCACCCAGCGCCGCACGAGCGGGTGCAGGTGCTCGATGAGCATCTGCGCCGATGACATGTCCCCAGCGCGCACGCGCTGAAGGCAGTCCTGCACATCGAAACTTTCGGGCATCACGATGGGCGGAGTTTATGGGGAGGACGAGACACACTGCCAGCCAAACGCGCGGTAAGTGTCCCTGGTAACACCCTTTCACGGCAGGTGGCCCCATGAATTGACCTTGCGGGCGGGCGGCCTCTGCGGGACTCTCCGGGCCAACTGCCCACTCCCATGCTCAAAAAGAACTGGTATCTCTTCACCCCGCTCGCCCTCGTCGGGCTTCCTGCGCTGATCCTGGCCTATTACATCCTCAGCTTTGGCTATCCCGTGAACGAGGCCATCGAGGCCACCAGCCACTTCCTCCAATCCAAGACGCGCTATTCACTGAAGTACTCGGACCGGAACTTCGCACGCATCAAGCCCAACATGAGAGGTGACCAGGTCTTCCAACTGGTCGGCGTGCCCTTCGAGCGCCGGAACAACGACGCCGAGTGGCTCTTCGCGCTGCCCCAGGGCACAACGAATTACTACCACGAGCGCAAAGTCATCTTCATCCGCGACAAAAACAACCTCCCGCTGGTGAAGGAGACCGTGCGTGCCTTCCACGCCGACTGATCCCGCAGGCTCAATGACTCCCCCCATCACGCCGCCGCGCGCCCTGCCTTCTCTCATCGGCCTCAAACCCGAGGAAGTGGCCGAGCTTGTGTCCAGCCTGGGTGAGCCCGCTTTCAGGGCGAAGCAGATCATCGAGTGGACCTACGCCAAGCGTGCCCCGACCATCGAGGCCATGTCCAGCCTCTCCAAACCGCTGCGGCAGGCTCTGGCGGAGCGCTATGTGACGCGCTGCATGACCATCGCCAAGGTCACCGGCTCCGAGGACACGACGCGGAAGTTTTTGCTCAAGCTCAACGACGGGCGCTACGTCGAGACCGTGCTCATCCCGGCGAATCCCGCGCTCTACGGCGGTGATTCCGACCGCCGCACGCTCTGCGTCTCCAGCCAGGTCGGCTGCGCCTACGACTGCAAATTCTGCGCCAGCGGACTCGCGGGCTTCACCCGCAATCTCACAGCGGCGGAGATCGTCGAGCAGATCGTGCAGGTCGAGGCTTATGCCGGTGAGCGCGTGGACAATCTCGTCTTCATGGGCATGGGCGAGCCGCTCGCGAACTACTCCAACATGACCCGGGCCATCGAAATCCTGAATGCCGAATGGGGCATCGGCATCGGCGCGCGGCACATGACGGTGAGCACCAGCGGTCTCGCGCCGCAGATCCGCAAGCTGGCGGACTTTCCGATGCAGATCCGGCTGGCCATCTCTCTGCATGGCGCTAGCGACGAAGTCCGCACCCGCATCATGCCGGTGAATCAAAAGCACGATCTCGCCGAGCTTTTCGACGCGCTGCAATACTGGCGCTCCAAGCGCAAGCAGCACATCACGCTCGAGTACATCCTTATCAAGGACGTGAACGACATGATCTCTCAGGCTCACCTCCTGGCCAAACGGGCTCGATCCATCCACGCCAAGGTCAATCTCATCCCCTACAACACCGTCGATGGCCTCACTTGGGAACGCCCGAGCGAAGCCCAGCAGGATGCTTTCCATGCGGTGCTCACCGCCGCCGGAGTCACCGCCACACTGCGCAGGGAGAAGGGGCACGACATCGCCGCCGCCTGCGGACAGCTTCGTCTGAAACAGGAAACCGCTGAAGGTATCATCGAGTCCCCCATTCCCGAAAAGCGCATCACGATCGGCGCGGGGGCGGCGGCATAGCCAGCGGCTTCAGCGAATCATCGGCGGTGAATTTGAACTGCTGTTTCTGTTTGCCCACGCTCACTAACAGCAGGTTGACCTGATCTTTAAACAGGTCGCACAGCACCGCATGTCTCAGCGTGGATGTGGCGAGTTCTCCCCGCACAGGAATCTCGAAGTGCAGCATCACCGCGGGATCACCGGCCGGCGCCAACTCACGTCCCACCCACTCGATCTTTGCCGCCTTGCCCGCTGCATCCGTCACCACAAAGGTCTTGGCGAGGTAGGCTTGGATTTGAGCATCGAAGTCGGCGGCGGGAGTTTTGTCGATGGACATCAACCGCTCCGACTGCCGCATCAAGGCCAGCTCAAGGTCGTCGATGAAAACCGTGAGGCTGACTTCGAGTTTCTTCGTGGTCGGATTGTATTCCGCCTCGGCGGTGGATTGATGGATCGAGTGCGCGTGCAGGCACGGAACGAGCAAAAAGACCGCGAGAGACGCGATGAGGCTACTTCTTCTCATCTGACTTCTTTGCGTCGTCCTTCTTCTCCGGCTTCGTTAGCTCACGCATCGGGTTCGGTGCCTTCTCATCTTTGTAGAGCTGGAATTTGCTCTTCACGGGACGGCGGGGCCAGAAGTTGTTCTCCACATCGGTGTCCACGAGTTCCTGGCGCGGATCGAAGGTGACCGACTTCAGCTCCTTCTTCGTGAACAGGAGCTTGGAGGCTTTTTCCGTATTGAAGCGCCAGATCTCGGCGGGCAGCTTCATCTCTTCCGTGCTGCCGTCGGTGTAGTCGATCTTCAAGATCACGGGCGTGACGAGTCCTCCCACGTTGCTCAGTTCGATGGCGTAGAAGTTGTGCTTCGTCTGCAGCAGCTTGGGATCGATCTCCGCCTCGT
Source organism: Prosthecobacter sp. (assembly GCA_044361885.1). GTDB lineage: Bacteria > Verrucomicrobiota > Verrucomicrobiia > Verrucomicrobiales > Verrucomicrobiaceae > Prosthecobacter. The sequence continues at coordinate 8,540 of JBIKIA010000030.1, forward strand.
TGAGCTCCTTGATGAGTGATTCGAACTTCTTCTTCTCGCTCGGCAGCACGGTGGCTTCATCGAAGCTGTCGTAGAAGTCCTTCAGCTCAGGGAACCGGTCCACGCGCTTGGTGAGCGGGTAGTTGCGCTCCTTCGTCAGCGTCTTCGGCAGATCTTCCTTCTCCTGCTTCTTCTTGGGTTTTTCGATGGCTGGATCGCGTGAGTCGAGTTGCAGCCACTTCACTTCATCAATCGAGACATCGACATGATCGACGCTGTAAAACCACCCACGCCAGAACCAGTCGAGATCGACACCGCTCGCATCTTCCATCGTGCGGAAGAAATCGCTCGGTGTAGGCCGCTTGAACATCCAGCGCTTGGCGTAGGTTTTGAAAGCATGATCAAATGCCTCGCGGCCCAGGATGTGTTCACGCAGGAGATTGAGCGACGCCGTCGGCTGGCCGTAAGCGTTCGGGCCGAGATCGGCGATGGATTCCGAGTTCGTCATCACCGGCACGCGGTCAGTGAGGCGCATATAGTCCACCATGCCGCGCTCATCACGGCGATGCTTCCAATCGTTCTCCCACTCTTCTTCGGCGAGGTATTCGACAAAGGAGTTCAGCCCCTCGTCCATCCACGTCCACTGCCGCTCGTCGCTGTTCACGATCATCGGGAAGTAGTTGTGCCCCACCTCATGGATCACGACGCCGATGAGGGCATACTTCGTTCGCTCGGGATAAGTGCCGTCTTTTTCAGGCCGTGGTCCGTTGAAGCAAATCATCGGGTATTCCATACCGCCCACCGGTCCATTCACTGACCATGCGACAGGATACGGATAAGCGAAGGTGTAGCGCGAATAGACCTGGATCGTGTGCGCGATGGCGTGTGTCGAATACTTGTCCCACAGCGGCATGGCCTCTTTTGGGTAGAGCGACATCGCCATCACGCGTTTGCCATTCAAGGAAGCACCTTCGACCGCCATCGCATCCCACGCGAATTTGCGCGATGAAGCGAAGGCGAAGTCACGCACGTTGTCCGCTTGGAAAACCCAGGTCTTCTTTCCCTTCGGCTTCCCCTTCTCCGCCGCCTTCGCTTCTTCCGGCGTGACGATGAACATCGGCTTCTTCGTCTCACCTTGCGCCTTCTCCAGCCGCTCACGCTGCGTTTCCGTCAGAACGGCATCCGTATTCTGCAAAGCACCCGTCGCAGCAACAAGGTGATCATCCGGCACGGTGAGGCGCACGGTGTAGTTGCCGAACTCAAGCGTGAACTCGCCCGTGCCGAGGAACTGCTTGTTGATCCAGCCCGCATAGTCCGTGTAGGCCGCCATGCGCGGAAACCACTGGGCGATAGTGTAGATGCAGTTGCCGTCCTCTTTGAAGAACTCGTAGCCCGTGCGCGCATTGACGCGCTTGCAGTCATTGATCGGGTAACTCCACGCGATCTTGAAGACGAAGTCCGCTCCCGCCGCCAGCGGCACTGGCAGATCGAGTCGCAGCATCGTCTTCACGATGGAATGCGGCAGCGTCATACCCTTCGCGTCCGTCAGCTTGCTGATCTTCATCTCGCCATCGTAGTCCTCGTAGGCCAGCATCCGGTCGAGCGCCGAGTAGGTGATCTTATCTGGATCAATCCCGCGCTTCGTGTTCGGCGCGGCCCGCGAGTCTGCGTTATGAGAGAGATAATTCTGATCGAGCTGCACCCACAGATACTCCAGCGCGTCCGGGGAGGCATTGTGATACGTCACCGTCGCCTCCGCCGTGATCGTGCGCTTAACATCGTCCAGCTCCACATTGATGTCATAGTCCGCCGTGTTCTGCCAGTAAGCAGAACCCGGTGCACCTGAAGCGATTCGCTGGGCTGAGGGCGTCGGCACTGAGGTGTCAAGCTGCTGGAAATTGCCGACAGGCGCACCTGACTCGGCGGCTGCTTGCAGGACTGGAAAAAGAAGAAGCAAAAGATGTTTCATCGCCCGCCATTGTTCCGACTCGCTACCGCTTGGCAATCCCGGATTGCGGTCGAAACGCGCTTGCTCAACCCTCCCGGCTCTGATTGCATCACAACATGAGCCCGCCCACCGATCCCCTCTCCCGTCGTGATGCCCTGAAGGCCACCATCGCCTCCATCGGGCTCAGCTCGCTCGCGTTTGAGCCTTCAAAAGCCGCTCCGACTGTTGCGCCTGATGCACGACGTGGTTCGACGAAGAGGTACGATATGCTCAAGTCGATCAACCTTTGGGCCTTCCCGTATCCCGAGCGCATGACGCTGCGGGAGTGCCTGCAACTCGCCAAAGACGCAGGCTTTGACGGGATCGAGCTGAACTACGATCTCGACAACGACCTCTCGCCGAAGCACGGCACGCAGGACTACAAAGCGATCCGCAAGATGGCGGACGAGATCGGCATTCAGATCAGCGGCCTGTGTTCCTTCCTCTTCTGGCCGTATCCGCTGACGAGCAACGATCCCGCCAAACGCGCCCAAGGCATCGAGCTGGCCGGAAAGATCGCTCAATGCGCGCATGACCTCGGTGTGGAGAACGTGCTCGTCGTGCCGGGTGCGGTTCACATCCCGTGGCGCACGGATCACGAGCCAGTGGCGAATGATGTGTGCGACACGCGTGCTCGCGAGGCCGTGGGTCAGCTCGCGAAGCAGGCGGAGAAACTGAAGGTTTGCCTCAACATCGAAAACATCTTCTTCAACGGCTACCTCATGACGCCGATGGAGATGAACGCCTTTGTGGACAGTTTCCACAGCGAGCACGTGCGCGTGCATTTCGACACGGGAAACATCAGCATGTTCCAGTTCCCGGAGCACTGGGCGAAGGTGCTCGGCAATCGCACGAAGAACGTCCACCTGAAGGAGTTCACCAAAAAAGGCACCGACTTCAGCCTCGAAACCTTCCGCCCTCTTCTCGACGGTACCACGAACTGGCCCGCCGTCACCGACGCGCTTGCCGAGACCGGCTACAAGGGCTTTCTGACCTTCGAATACTTCCATCCGTATGCCCATTACCCCGAGGCGCTGATTTATCAGACATCGGACTCAATGGACCGTATTCTTGGCCGCAAAGCATGATGCATCCAACAGGCCAGACATCTCATTCTCCGCAGTTCCAGACGACTCGCTGGACACTCATGGGGGGTGCATCTGAGTCATCAAAAAGAGATGCAGCGTGGGAACATCTCTGCCGGACGTATTGGTATCCGGTGTACGCTTTCATCAGGCGGCGCGGGGAGTCTGCTGAGGATGCGAGTGATCTGACGCAGGCGTTTTTTGCGAAGCTGATCGAGCAGGACTGGCTGGCGCAGGTGGAGCGGCGGGAGGTGCGGTTTAGCACACTGCTGGTAACGATTTTGAAGAACTTCCTCATCAAGCAGCATCGTCGTGAGGTGGCGCAGAAGCGTGGTGGTGGTGATGCGCCTGTATCACTGGATCTAGCGCAGGCGGAGAGTTGGTTTGGGGCGGAACCAAGCACGGCGGAGACGCCCGAGACGCTGTTTGAGAAGCGCTGGGCCCATGCGGTGATGGAGGCGGCTCTGGCCCGTCTGCGTGTGGAATGCGAGAGCACAGGCAAGGCGAAGGTGTTTGCTGTTTTGAGTCCCTTTTTATCTCGCGATCCCTCAGCGGGCGATTACGAGGCGGCGGGTGAAACAATGGGCATCGCTGCCCGCAGTGTCGCCGTGGCGGTGCATCGGCTGCGGGCGGATTACCGGGCCATGGTGCGTGAGGAGGTGGCTGCGGGCTTGCGTGACGACAGCATTGTCAAAGCGGAGATGCAGGCGCTGGCGGCAGCACTGGGTCTTTGACCTCACGGATACCTCACGCGATAAAACCTGCGCGATTCATCCATGGCCACGTTATACGGCGGACTCACGCCATAGATCGTGGTCCAGGGACCATTCGGAGCTGGGGCGGTTTCGAGGATGCCGGTGGCTCCGGGCCAGCTGAGGACGAGGCCCGCGCCCTGCACGGCGGTGGCGACGCCATCGGGCTGCACACTGAGCCGCACGTCGCGGGTGAAGACCTGATTCATCGCGTTCGTGATGCGCAGGCTGTAGGTGCCCGCATTGGCGGCGGTGATGTTGTTGATCGTTAGCCTGCCGCTGGTGACTTCGGCGAGTTGGGCATCGTCGATGAGCGAGGTGGCGCCTTTGAACCACTGATAGGAAAGCGGCCTCTGCCCGGCGCTGATGACGCGCATCTGGATGGTTTGATTCGGCGAAAAGAAGACCTCCAAAGGCAAATGAACGGGCTTGGCCTTGGCGCTGAAGTGCATCTCGCGGGTGGACGCTGGCGTGCCGCTGTTGAGGAACGTGCCAAAGTTGTCGAACCACACGAGACAGCGGCGGCGGGTATCAAAGACGGTCATGTCACCGCGACTCGGGTCGGGCACTTGGTCGCCGATGGCGGGCGCGACGCCTGTCACATCGTCGATCACGCTAGTGCTGCCGCGGATGAAGCTGCTGCCATTCCAGCACGCGAGGAATGATGTGCCGTTCTCGTAGCCGGGTGAGAAGTTGTTGCCGACGATGCTCATGCTGATCATGCGCCGCACGGGATCGTAGAAAGGGGTGCCGTTGCCCGTGCCTGAGTTGGTGATGCGATAGTCATTCGGCGGCAGCACACGACTCCACGCGGCTCCGTTCCATTCCCACACGGGGTTTTGGTTGTCGCCAAAAGCACCAAACATGGCCGCGACGCCGCGCTGCTCATCAAAGGTGAACGTATTGCCGGCTGTCGCGTAGGGCGCGTTGTTGCCATTGGGCAGGCTGCCGCGCTGCGTCCACTGCGTGCCATCCCAAGCCCAGAGGATCTTGCGTGCGCCGTAGTAGTCGAGGGGTTCGGGATTGAAGGAACTGCCACCGATCATCAGCGTCTCACGCCGCACCGTATCAAAGCACATCACGGGCAGCGTGCATGCGTGTGGCGAGGAGGGAGGCGTGATTTGTGCCCAGTTCACGCCGTCCCATTCCCATAGATCATTTGTGATCGCCTGCGTGCCATTGATGAAATCGGGGGGCGTGTATTTGTGCCCACCAAAGAGCACCGTGCGGCCACGATAGCTGTCATAGACCATGCCGAAGTTGGTCATGGCGGGTGGTCGCGTGGCGGGGTTACGTTTGATCCAAGCTTGGCCGTCCCATTCAAAGGTGTCGTTCGACTGATAGAGTTGCGGATTGGCGTTCCCAGAGCGCGGATTCACTCCGTAGCACTCACCGCCAAAGAGCACCGTCCTGCCGCGCAGGCTGTCATAGACCATGCCCGCCTCGCGTCGCGGATCGGGGCCGCGACCCTGCAACACGGTGAGGTAAGGAGGCGCGAGTGGTTGCAGTAAAAGCTCGCGCTGCTGTGTGAGCTTCGCATACGCGGGGCCGCTGGCATCAGTGACGAGGCAATCGTAGCGGCCTTCGTCTTCATAGTCGGGCAGGTTGATTTGCAGGGAGCTGGTGACGCTGGTGTTCGTGATCGTGTATTTCGTGCCATTGCTGATCGGCGTTCCCTCAAAGCGCCAGGTGAAGGCCATCGGGCGTGGATTGGCCACATCATTTGGCGCGACACGCAATGCGTGCTCCGTGGGGTCAGCACCCACTAGATAGGTGCCCGTCAGCGAGCCTGCGCCATCGCCCGTGACCGTCATGGTGACGGGTGCAGTGCCAGCACCTGGATTGGCAGGAAAGCTCGGCTCGGTGACGATGCGCGGCCCCACACTGATCACGGCAGGCTGACTGATGGGCTCGGAGCATAGGCTGTGGAGCGTCGCGCGATACTCGCCCGCATCGGCCAGCGTCACATTGCTGCGCGTGTAGATAAGGCTGTTCGCACCAGGGATGAGGACGTTGTCCTTTTTCCAGGTCACCGTGACGGGCAGAGTCGAATTGTAGGCCACTTGCAGGGCAAAGGAATCACCTGGGATCAGGCGGCGGCCCTGCGGCTGCTGCGTGATCAGTGCCTGATCAAAAACATACACTAGCAGCAGATCAGACTCCACACGATTGCCCCAGGTGTCCGTGCACCGCGCCTGATACACACCCGTGTCGGCGGTGGTGAGGAAGTCCCTCAAATACAGCCATGACTGGCCCGGCGCGGGCGGCACGGGCAGGCCATCTTTGAACCACTCATAAATGATGCCCGTGTGGGTGCTGGGCCCATTGCCGATGTCCACCAGCACATGGAGTTGGAGTGAGTCATTCACGCATTTGATGAACGGGCTCGGGATGCCGATGACGGGGTTAACAAGCACGATCGCGGTGTTCGTCCTTCGCAGCTCCCAGGTCTCCTCATACGAGGAGTAGTTGGCTCCCAGCGACACCGCATCCTGACCACCGAAGCGCACGAGGATGTTCCGCTTCTTATCAAAGGCCACCGAGGCAGCGCGTAACGGAGTCAGCCCATTCGCCTGACCAGGGCCATTGGGTGAATTCAGCGATGGCCCAAAGGTGCGCCAATACGTTCCATCAAAGTCATATGATGACGTGCTATCCACGGCCACGAGCCTCTGTCGTGATGGATCGTAGGCCAGCCTGCGGCCTCGGTTGCGAAAATACGCCCCCAGCGGCGGTGCGAGACCATTCGTCAGCGCTTGAAGAGTCCAGCTCGTGCCATCAAAAGCGAAGACACGACTCACCTCGTTCGCGCCACTCGTAAGCAGCGCTTCATCATCGACTAGCAACATTTTGCCCGAAGCAGCATGATAGCCAAGACAGGGAACGAACGGCCGCCCTGCGTAGTCAGATTGAGAATAAGGTGCGTCCGCTTTGCGTGTCCAAGCCGTCATGTTCCACTCCCAGGTCTGCACACCCGGCACATATACCGTGGAGCCCGCACCCATGAGCACGAGCACCTGCCGACTGTAGTCATAGACCATGGCCACCTGATCACAGACCGGACCATCGGTGCTCTCCACCTGCCAATGCCCGGAGGTCGCGCCATCGAACACGAACGACCACATCATTTGCTCGACATACGCATCGGAGGTGCCATGCAGCAAAGTGCGCTGAAGCCCCGGATGGAAGCACATGGATGCCTCTGGCATCGGCGGAGGGAGGGTGCCCGTGACGGTCATCTGCGTCCACTGCACGCCATCGTATTTCCAGAGGTCATTCACCATAACCTGCGTGGCACTGGTTGCTCCCAAGTGGCCGCCGAAAAGCAGCGTCACCTCATGGACCTCATCATAGGCCATCGCCGCCGAATTTCGCTTCCCTGGGCTGCCGACATCCGTCCGCGGGACCCACGCCATGTGCGTCTGCGCCGTGGCCAGCAGAGGGAAGATGAAGGATGAAAAGGCTAACAGGCAGGCAAAAGAGCGGCTCATGCCCTCCTTCCACCGCATCCGCCGGGAGGGATTACAGGAAAAATGCAGCCGGTGACATCATCCTGCCGAACCCGAGGCCCGGCAGAGCGCAGATTTGACCATGAATGTGGCTGCAAGTGCCAACATGATCTGAATCAGCGGCAACAGCACCTCGTAGAACTTCGGCGGATTTCCAGACGCTGTGGGGAGCAACCTCGCCAAATACGGGAAAGCGATGGCTACAGCCCAGAATGCCACGTTGAGGGTGACGACTTTCCTGATTTGTTCTGGGTTCATGGAGTCCTCCGGTTTGGGTTTGAGCCACAGAATTATCTGCTGGCGCTTGAGATGGGAAGGAGAAAGCCGGAACGAGAACTTTTTAATGTGCAGCACGTTGCCCCCTCACGGCCCCGTGATCCGCACGCGGTAAAATTTCGCCGCTCCTGTCGCGCTGAGGTCGGTGATGGTGCGGATGTTGCCAGCGTCGCTCGTGGTGAAGTTGGTCAGGGGTTGCCAGTTCGCCGAAACGCCGAGCGTGGGGCTGCTTTCGATGACGTAGGTGCGGTCGGTGAGGCGTGGGGCGATTTGCAGAAGCATCTGCGCGGGCTGGCCGGGTGCGGTTTGAATCGCTTGCACAAAACGAGACTGCGCATCGAGTGGCGAGAGACCGGCGGTGAACTCGAAGTCGTTGCTCTGACCATCGCCATCGGGATCGGCTGTGGCGGCAGAGAGGGCGGGATCATTCAGCGCGAGCGAGGTGAAGTTTTGCTGCTGCCAGGCACCGAAGGCTCCGGGCGTGAAGCGGGCATAAGAGCGGCCATTTGTTGCCACCCAGAAGTGGCCGGGCTGATGCGGGTTCAGCGCCACATACGTCGCATTCGGCAGGCGATGACCGGGCTTCGTGCATTCATGCCACACCGCGCCGTTGTCGTTCGAGTAGTAGATTTTGAAGAAGGTATCGCCAAAGCGTTTCGCACACACCAGCACCTGCCCGTTGTGGGCGTCGATGGCTCTCACTTCGGAGAAGCCGGTGTTGGAAAACGGTGTGTCGAGGTAGGTCCAGTTCGTGCCGTTGTTTGTCGAGTAAGCGAGGCCAAGATGATCCTTCATGCCACCGAACCAGAGCCTGCCGGTTGCATGATCGCGAGTGAAATAGCCCCACAAGTTCCAGTCGTAGAGCTTGGTGTTTGTCGGTCCGCCAGCCGAATGACCAGCGCTGGCCCACGTCACGCCGCGATCATTCGAGATGAGAAAACCCACGCCATTCAGCCACGCAAAACGCCGCGTCGGCGTGCTAGTATCAGACTCCATAAAGACGAAGTGGCTGAACTCATAGCCCCAATTACCACCCGCAGGCGCGCCGGTCGATTTCGTGAAGGCCACGCCGCCGTTCGTGCTGCGGTAGATGCCGGAGTTCACGTTCGACGTGTCATGCACGGCCACGAGGATTTCATTCGCATTATCAGGTGCGATGCAGCCGCTGAAGATCTCACTACCGGAGGGCAAACTGGTGCCTGTGACGCCTGCGACATGCACCAGCGACCAGTTCACACCATCATCACTCGTCGTCACGATTGATGCACGGCCGGCATTTGGTCCAAAGAACGATCCGCCGATGAAATACACCTTTGGCGCTGCATTGCCGATGACTGGTCCGATGAGCGCCTCGATGGCGTAAGTCATGCCCACATTGCCAAATGTCACCGGCAGGCTGCGGCGCGGATTTCGCGGTGCGAGGCCCGTCTCGCTGCCATCCGTGGCGATGAAGCCGATCAAGTCCGCCACGGGCATGTAAACGCGCTGCGCATCATTCGGATGCCAAGAAGGTTTCCACGTCACCACCTCGCCGATGCCGCGTGTCATATAGCTCACCGTCGCGCCCGCATCGGCAGTGACAAAGGGGCCAAAACCATTCGGCAGATACCAGCGGTTCGCATCCAGCGGGTCCTGATGCAGCGAGCCACGAGACCAACCAGGACTCGTGTCGCTCGTCAGCATCGCCGCAGGTCGCGTGCCGGTGATTGTGAGCGGCAGCGTGCTCCATGACGTGCCGCCATTCGTGCTCTTGCGCGTCGGGCCACCGATCCAGCCCAGAACGATCGTCACACCATCACGCAGCACATGACACATGCCCACGTGACCATTCGCTGTTAGGCCGCCGAGCACCGTCGTCGTGATGTTGGTCCATGTCGTGCCCGCCGCGTCGGATTTATAGAAGCGATTGTTCGTCCCATCCTGCACGGCGGCAAACATCACACCGCTGGGCAGTCTCGCGAGCCGCGTCACGGAGGTCGTCGCCGCATTCACCGTCACTGCCGCCCAGGTGATCGCGCCGCCCACGCCGCGCGTGCCTTTGTAGAGTGCGCTCGTGCCAGTGTCCTTCACACCGCTGACAAACACCTCATTAGGAAACGACGGATGCATCTGCACGACATGCCCGATCATTCCATCAAACAACGTGCCGCCCTGCTTGCTCCACGTCCCCGCGCCACCACCCGTCGTGCTGCGCCAGAGACCGTTTTTGCGGCTGATGGCAAAGATTTCCTGATCGCCAGATCCCGTCGTGATCGCCAGGCACTCGCCCTGCCAGCGCAGATCGTCGTTCCCTGAAAAAAGCACACCGCTGAGCACCTGCGACCATGTCACGCCACCATCCGTCGTGCGCCACACTCCGCGATTCGCATCCGTCGAGGTGTAGCTCGTCCCCACCGCCTGATAAACAACATCCGCCGACCCTTCTCCGACCGCCAACCCCTGC
>JBIKIA010000320.1:0-5807 GCA_044361885.1 Prosthecobacter sp.
CTCGTAGGCGCGGATGCGGGCGTCGAGCACGCTGTCGGCCTCGTGGCGCGCGAGATGGGCGGCGTTCATCTGCTGGAGGAGATCCAGCGTGGCGCGCTGGCGGGCGCTGCTGTGCGGGCTCTTCAGATCCAGGATGGGATGCTCACCGGCACGCATGGTGGTGCCTTGATAAGTCGCTGGCAAAAAGCCGCTGCCCCAGGCTGGTGGTCCGCCTTTGAGGCCACCGCCAGGATCAGGCATCACCACGAAGGCGGGCATGTCGGCGTTCTCCGTGCCGAGGCCGTATGAAACCCAGCTCCCCATGCTCGGCTTGCCCATCTGGATGGAGCCGGTGTTCATCTGATAGACGGACTGCGGGTGGTTCACGCTGTCGCCATGGCAACTGCGGATCACGCACATCTCATCGGCCAGCTCCGCCATGTTTGGCAGGAAGTCGCTGATCTCGATGCCGCTTTGCCCGTGCTTCCGAAATGGCTTCACGGGCGCGAGCAGTGGGTTTTGCGCCACCTTCCGCCGAGTTTCCACAGCTCCGTAGCTGTCGGGCAAAGGCTTGCCGGCATGGCGGATGAGGTCGGGTTTCGGATCGAAGAGATCGACATGGCTCGGCCCGCCGTGCATGAAGAGCCAGATGACGCGCTTGGCCTTCGCGGGGAAGTGGGAGCGCCCTTCAGCACCTAGCGCATCGCTTTGCAAAAGATGCGAGGCAGCGAGGCCGGACAAACCAACTCCAGCACTGCCCAGAAGGCGGCGGCGGGAGAAGGTGGGCGAGGTGTGCATGGCGCAAGAACGTGCTCATGCTGCCACATCCATCATCCGCCAGTCAATACCGCGGCACTTCGGTATCCACGAGCTCGGACCAAGCATCGATGCCGCCACGCATGGACTGCGTCTGGCGGAAGCCGTGCTGACGCAGCCAAGTGGCGGCGCGCTGGCTTCTCATGCCGTGGTGGCAGTAGATGATGATGTGCTGATTCACATCGGCGAAGCGCTGCGGAGCCAGCTCGCCGAACTGGGAGAGCGGCACCAACTCGGCATTCGGCAGGCGGCAGATCTGCCATTCGTCCTGCTCGCGGCAGTCGATGATGCGCGGCTGCTGCCCTGGCCTGCCGAGCAGGTAGCTCACATCATCCACGCTGACTTCGAGAGGCAGTTCGTTCATGGCAGGCTGGACTTATGGGCGGACGGTGACAGGGGTGCCCTGGGCTACGTTGTTGTAGAAAATCGCCGCCATGTGGCCGGGCATGCGCACGCAGCCATGGCTGGCAGGATAGCCGGGGAGGAAGCCCTCGTGCATGCCGGTGCCGCCGCTGAAGCGCATGAAATGGTGCATCTTCGAGCCTTCGAAGCGGGTGCCTGGAGGTGCTTTGTCCTTCGTGATGTCGATGTTCGCCACCACGACCTGACCGGCACCATCGACGAAGTCGCCATACAGGTTGGACTTATGCCACTGGTCCTTCTGGATGATTTTGAAGTTCCCCATGATGGTGGTGTGCTTCGCATCACCCGTGGAAAGGGCCGATACACCGGCCAGCGAGCCACCTTTGTAGAAAAAAGCCTTCTGATCGCTGAGGTCGATCACGATGCTGGGCGCGCCTGCCATGCCATCGCCATCCCAGTAGGAGACCAGATCCTGATTGTACAAAGCCGAGTGAGGAACAGTGCCAGGACTGAAGGCCTCAAGATACTGGGTCTGCTCACGCGAACCACCCGAGTTCGCGCATGAAGCCAGCGTGCAGAGCAGGGCGAGGGCGGTGAGACGTAGAAACAGGTCGTGTGTGGGCATCTCGATCAACGGGGGGACAGGGGGGACGGAAAGCGGCGCGGAGAATGCCGCACTGGCTTCCCTCTGTCCACTGCTTCCTGCCTTTTCGCCCAGGCAGAGGGGCGAAGTCTGTGCTGTCCGGCGGCCAAAGGTTTTTTGACATGGATTGCAGGAACGCCGCTGCTGATACGTATGGTTGTGCCCGTTTTTGATACCGAAAACCATGACTACTCCGTCCAACACATCACGCCGTTCCTTCCTGACCCACGCCGCTGGCGCTGTGGCAGCTCCTTTCATCCTCCCCGGCCGCATCTGGTCCGCTGACGCCGCCCCAAGTGGCAAGATCCGCATGGGCTTCATCGGCATGGGCAAGCAGATGGGCGGCCTCATCAACAAGTTCCTCCAATATCCCGAGGTCGAGGTCGTGGCCGTCTGTGACGTGTATGCGTTGCGTCGTGAAATGTACCAGACCAAGGTGAATGAGCATTACGCGAAAAACGGCGGCACCGGCAAGCCCTGCGCGGCTGTGAATGACTTCCGCGAGATCACCGAGCGCGGCGACATCGACGCCGTCTGCATCGCCACACCCGACCACTGGCACGCCGTCATTACCAACAGCGCCCTCAGCCACGGCAAGGACGTGTATTGCGAGAAGCCACTGACCCATAACATCCACGAAGCCACCTCCGTGGTCGAGACCATGAAGAAGCACAACCGCGTGCTCCAGACCGGCTCCATGCAGCGCTCCAGCAAGGAATTCCGCATCGCCTGCGAACTCGTCCGCAATGGCGTCATCGGTGACATCAAAACCATCACCATCTCCATTGGTGACCCTGCCGCGCCAAATGCCTATCCTGAAGAGCCTACGCCTGCAGGTCTCGACTGGAACCTGTGGTGCGGTCCCGCTCCGCTCGTCCCCTTCAATCACGAACTCTGCCCGGTGGGCGAAAGCAAGACCTTCCCGAACTGGCGCAAGACTCGCGAATTCGGCGGCGGCATGATCACCGACTGGGGCGCACATCACATCGACATCGCCCAGTGGGGCCTTGGCATGGATGAAAACGGCCCCGTCGAAGTCCGCGCACCTGCGAACTACGAGACCGCCAAGCGCGGCTGCCAGCTCATCTATGCGAACGGCACCGTCCTCACCCACGCCGAAGGCAGCATGGGCTGTACCTTCCACGGCACCGAAGGCGAAGTGAATGTCGGCCGCGGCAAATTTGCCCTCAGCATGGGCGGCAAAGACAAATTCGCCTTCCGTGACAAGGAGATGAACAAAGGCACCTCCTGCGACCGCGAAGTCGCCCTGGCCGAGCGCGAGTATTTGGCGAATGCCAAGACCAAGCTCTATGTCAGCAAGGACCAGATCGCCGACTTCATCGCCTGCATCAAGAGCCGCCAGCAGCCCATCTGCCACGCCGGTGTCGGAGCCAGCAGCGCCATCGCCTGCCACCTCATGAACTTCGGTTACTGGCACGGAGCCAATGCCAAGTGGAACCCCACCGAGCACAAGTTCATCTCCGGCGGTGACGACAAATGGCTCACCCGCGAATACCGCGGCGAGTGGAAAGTCTGACCTCCCCAGTGAGGCGGGCACTCCTGCCCGCAGCGATTCAATTCATCAGGCGGCCTCGAAAGGGGCCGCCTTTTTTGTGGGCATCTACTACTCCACCAGCGCTGAGACCTTCACCTGCATGTCTTGGGAGATGCGGGACATGGCCAGCTCCACGTAAAGGGGGGCGGCGCGAAGGCGCTTCATTTCCCTGATCAATACATAGGGCGCGGGTTGTCTGGCCCGACGGGGCGGCCGCGATACCAGTCAAACTTGCCAGCTAGGAACGCCTTAGCGCCACCCAGCGCTTCAAATTGCCTGATCTCTTGGAGATCCTCCTCCGACACTTCATCTATGAAAAGATGCATTTTCACTGGCTCCCAGACCAGTCGGTCCCCACGCAGCAGGACAGTTCCGAAATATGCAATCCTGTCCCAATCGACCAGCCGGTCCCCCTCACGGTAGAGATGTCTGACTTTTTCGTCAAATATAGGCCGCCTTTCCTCCACCGGACGTGGGTCGGGATCGCGCTCCTGTTTTGGAGCTATGTCAGGACTTGTCTTCAACCCGAAGAAATCGGGCTCCTTCACCTCCAAGGAATCGGGCTCCTTCTCCGCCACTGGAATGTCGTACCCCTTCCACTCTAGCGGAAGCAAATCCAGCAGGCTCCGCCATTGCATCGTTCCGCCCTGCTTCCAGGTATAATCAGCCATGAGCGCCGGGTTTGGATTTTGGCCTCTGCGATTGAGATGATAAGCACACGTCAGTGCGCAGGACATATCGCTGAAATGATACAGCCGATAGACATCCAGCGCTTTCCGAATGGACGATCCCTTGTGCATCAGCCGGAATTCGCCCTCGATCCGCGACCTGATTTTTTCTGACACCGAATCTCGCGCAAAGTCCCGCGCACCGATCTGAACCTCGCTCTGGTCAAACGCCTCCAGTTCCGCCGCTGAAAACACGGCATCAAGGTAAGCGAAAATGCCCCACACAGACTCATCAATCTCAGGAGGCCGTCCTAACACACGCCGGATGAACCCGCGCACACCGCCGCGCTCTTCCGGCACCCTCCGAGACTTTTGAAGAAATTTAAACATGGGTAGGCGTGAGGTTGCGGGGTGTTTTCATTTTCGCACGGTGGGTTTGTACCAAATCTTTTCAAAATGGGGAAGGCAGGTCTTGCTGAGCCAAATGTCACTCCAGCCACCTGCAACGGAACAAGCTGCCGCACCAGCGTATCCACCACAGCCTGAAAACCCGCAGAAACCGCACTTGGGCATAAGTTCCGATCTAGAACAGCATCCCAGGCAGTATGGGCCAGCAGTCAGAGACGGAAGACCAGTCTCTCAATTCTTGCCACACAGTGGTTTGTAACTCTTGAGCAGGAATGCTCCGAGTGGGGAAATGGAAACCGTCTCACAATTCGAGAGCCATCCTTCTGGATGTTCACGAATCATACCACTGTTGCGCAGCGGCTTTAAGACCGCGTAATCGTTCTTATGGTCATACTTTATCGCATGTTCAGTGCTCAGCCGTTCTAGCCAGCTCCATTGTGCAGGCGTTATCTTCCCATGACGATATGTTTCTTGAATGACGGCTGTCAGTTCTGCTGGTGTGGTTTCGATCTCGATCCCCGCAAATACCAGCTTCAGCTTGGAGCTTGGTAACAGTTTCTCGATGCTGCTGCCGAATCTGAAGGCCAAGACAAGTGTCACTACCGGCCATGTTAAAATATTGAGTATTTCGATGAGCATATTTTTGTCTATTTTGTGTAGTTGAGATCGGCTTAAGTTTCTTCATTCAGCCCGCAGGCGGAAGAAGGCAGCGTTATCAGGAGTCGTGAATCGGAACTCCAGCTTACCCTGTCCATTGATGATGGTCTGAGGTGCGCTCATCGGGAATAGACTCCAAGTGCCGACATTGGCTGATTTCTCCACGCTCATGGTCATCGTGAATTCTCCCGAGTTCGGATTTCGTTGGAGCAGCGGTATTCCCACATTCAAATCTTGTACCTCAGGTGCTGTATAAAGCCCGGCATCCGTGAGCGAGGCCACCAGAGCAGCATTGTTCGTTTGCCAGTCAAACCCAAGGGCGCTGAGCCTGAATTCCGTCCAGTCACTCAGACCATCGGAATCTGTATCAAGAATGGTCGAGTAGGCTGCGCCGGTGAGCTGAATTGCAAAGGGGCTCTCATCGACATCATTGCTGAGTATCTGGACTGTTGCCGTTCTCGAACTGCTGACGC
This sequence comes from Prosthecobacter sp., assembly GCA_044361885.1. Taxonomy (GTDB): domain Bacteria; phylum Verrucomicrobiota; class Verrucomicrobiia; order Verrucomicrobiales; family Verrucomicrobiaceae; genus Prosthecobacter. The sequence goes on from JBIKIA010000320.1 coordinate 5,563, forward strand.
CACCAGTGGGATTGAATGTGATGGTGAACGCCACACTTCCGTTCGGCGGAACCGAGCTGCCTAGCGAACTGACGGAGAAGTCACTGCTATTCAGGCCACTCATGGAAACGACCAAATTCGTGAGTGCTCCACTCCCCTGATTTCGAAGCATCAGTGTCTTAGTGGCTACCCTCCCAGTGCCGATGGAACCAAAGTCCAGTGTGCTCACCCCGGCGATGAGTGCCGTGTTTTCTGGATGCTCGATG
>JBIKIA010000321.1:0-5805 GCA_044361885.1 Prosthecobacter sp.
GTCTGTCTCATCGAGGAGGCGCTCCACCTGATCATCGCGCACGAGCGGCACGACGCGGCGACCGTCCACGCTCGCCGTTTTGAGCATGTCATTGGAATACGGGATGCCGAGGTAGTGATCAAAGCCCTGCTTCGTCGGCAAAAACGCCGGTTGGTCGCCGAGGTGCCATTTGCCGATGCACTGCGTGGCATAGCCCAGTGGACGCAAGCGATCCGCGATGGTGTGCTCCTGCGGATGCAGCCCGTTTTTGCTGCCGGGCGGATACACGCCGGGCACGGAAACGCGTGCGCCATAGCACCCGGTCATGATCTGCGCCCGCGACACGCTGCACACCGGCGCGGCGTAGAACGACGTGAGCTTCATGCCCTCCCGCGCCATGCGGTCCAGCTGCGGCGTCTTCTGCTTCACCGCCCCAAACGGCCCGATGTCGCCATAGCCGAGGTCGTCGATGAAGTGGATGATGATGTTGGGCGGCGAAGCGGCATGGAGCAGGGAGCACGGGGCAAGGAGCCAGAAAAGGAGGGGGAGAAGGCGCATGGGGTTTGTTGAGTTACTTTTCCGGTCTTGGTTCTACCCGAGTAATCGCATCTTGGATTCTCTGACTGACGCGAGGACTCGCGAATTTTTGCGCATCCTTGAGGTCTTGGAGCCGATGCTGTGCAAGCCGCCCAAGTTCCCAGTATACGTTTGCTGTTGAATCTTCGTTCCCCAGGAGCGGCTTGGCAGCATCAAGCAAACGATTGATGATCACACCCGTGGTTTCGCCATTTATCTTCAGAGTGAAAAATGCATTTTTTCGTTCCTCGTAGATCTTATCAAGCAGCCTGGCTTGCTGGGTCAAAGCCTCTACGGCTGCATGGCCCAGAGCCGGATTTTGAGCGGCGATTCGGGCAAACTCTGCACATTGCCCAAAGCCTTCGCAGTTCCGGCCCATTTCCGACAGGCAGTGTATGCCCAAAGGATGAGATGATACCTGTTTGATGGACTGTGAAAGACGTTCAGACATGGACTCCAGAAAAAGATCGTCTTTGTTGCGAATATACATTGTTAAGCGTTTGCCGACTGGATCGTCGTCAAAGAACGTTGCGCCGAGATAGTAGTGAGAGCGTCCAGACAAGCCCCAAGAATGTTTCCAGACTTTCTGATCAATACCCCACCCCGATAGCCCGAGCACTGTGAGGCTGTCATATCCTCCCCGATTCGAAATCCTGAATTCAAGATACTTGCTCGGCCACAAACTAAATTTGGCGACACCAGATGCATCCGTCTTGGAAGCCTGAGTTGATTTCTCACTCATGTGGTCACTCATAGTGAGCACGACTTCTTTGTCCGTCACCGGATGACCGTGTGCATCGACAACAAGCAATTCGAACGGACGAGTTACGTTTAAAAATGTCAGGCTTAGAGCAACTGCGCAGACACAAATCCCTCCGACTGTCGCCGAAATACACCAAGCACCTTCCTCGGGTCTGTTTTTCCAGAGGATCCAAAAGCCGACAAAGCCAAGGAAGGAAATCAACATTGTCGGGAAGACCATAAACAAAACGACGAGACCAGAAGGTCCGTCTTGTGGTCCGGCGCCGCAGCTCTTGAAAAAGACAGAGATGAAGATCAGGCAGAGAGCTGCCAGAGGCATCCAAAACACAGGAAACCATCGCGACGATTTGCCGACCGTAGTCATAACTCCAAGACAGACGAAAAGAATGGGAATCCAAACCCACCAGAATGCAGCAGTGAAGATCGTCATAGTCTGTTTTAAGTAGCTTCTGGCTCACTTTTTCACCGGCACCACCGGCCCGGTGCCTTGCGGACGACTCGTGCGCGGTTTCTCGATCTTCGTGGCTGTGGAAAATTTCCCAGCCTCAAGCGGCACCATCGCAGCCTCGGGCAGCACTTTGAGCTTCAGCTCTTTGATCTCGACGCGGTTGGGGTTGCCTTTGTGGAGCTGGATGGCGAGGAGGCCTTCCAGGGTGCGTTTGTCGGCGTGGTGGTCGATGAGTTCGGAGGTGGGCTGGCCGTTGATGAAGTGCTGGAGGCGGTTTCCCTGCGCGAGGATGACGTATTCGTTCCACTGGCCGACATCGACCTTCACCGGCGAGTGCTCGCCGAGCTGCCAGAGCGCGCCCTCGGGGTCGAGCATCACGTCCTTGCCGTTCAGGCCGAAGATGCCGCGACCACGCTCCTCATACGTCATGCCCGTGTGCTCGATGGCGGGATGGATGTCGCACTGGTAACCAGTGATCACCCACGGCGCGACGTCCTTCAGCTCGCGGCTGCGATACTGGATGCCGCTGTTGTTATCCCCGATGACGCGGACGGTGGCGCGAAGCTCAAAGTCCTTCACCGGGCCGCCGCGCCAGATGAGGAAGCTGTTGTTCGACATGGCCTCCGGCGACGGATTCGTGCCGATGACGATGCCGTTTTCGACCTTCCAGAGTTTGGGATCACCGTCCCAACCGGTGAGGTCTTTGCCGTTGAAGAGAGGAGTGAAGCCCTCTTCACCAGCCAATGACAAATGTGGAATGACGAATAACGAAGTGGTGAGGAGGGCGGTGAGGATGCGTTTCATGGAGTCGGGATCAATTTCTCGCCTGTGGCAGGCATCGTCTTCGTCGGTTCGCCGGTGAGGAGGCCTTGTTTTACGAGAAACTTGTCAGCAGCGATGAGTGTCACTGTTTGCCAGGGGCCTTTGTTGAAGAAGCTGTGCGACTGGCCGGTGGCGATCTGGAGGTCGATGGTTTTCGTGCCGAGCGACCTCCATTTCGTGTGGGCGGTGTCCCAGCCTTTTTTCCAGGCATCCTGATCGCCAAAGAAGGCGATGGCGGGCGGGAGGTCGGCCTTCAAATGGCGCAGCACGTCGATCTCGGCGTCCTTGTCGTCATCGGTGGCGAAGGCAGGATTGAACCACACATAGGCGACGACGCGGGTGTCGATGTCCTTCGGGTCGGCGGGGTCGTTGAGGCCGGGATTCATCGTAGCGAGGGCGCTGATGTGGCCGCCTGCGCTCCCTCCGCCAGTGATGATGCGCTGCGGGTCGATGCCGAGTTCGCCAGCGTGCTGTTTGAACCAGCGGATCGCGCTTTTGGCATCGGTGACGCACACACGCTTCCGCGTTTCGCCTGCGGGCAGTTGTTTGGCATCAGCAGCGCTGAGCATCTGATACTCGGACGTGGCGCAGACGAGACCGCGACTGGCAAAGTAAGCGCAGGCGATGCGAAACTGTCCCAGCGAGCCGCCGCCCCAGCCGCCGCCGTGGAAGAGAATCATGCCGGGCACTTTGCTTTTGGCAGGATCGTGATTCGGCGGGAAGTAGATCTCCATCTGGCGCTCTTTGCCGGCAGAGGTCTTGTAGATGTAGGGTTTGCCTGCGGGAGCATCCGCGCCGATACCGCTTTTGGCTTTGGCGGGTTTTTCAGCGGCAAAAGATGCACCACAGAGGACTAGGAGGATGAAGGTGACGTGTTTCATGGTTGGTGGATGATGCTGTTACTTCTTCGCCTTCTTCGTTGTGGCTTTCCACTGCGGCTCCCATTCGGCGAGCGGCGTGCGCGCGGTTTTGAGGTAGTCGCCAATCTTGGTGGCGATGTCGGGATGCTTGTCGGCGACGTTGGTTTGCTCGGCGATGTCGTTTTGCTGGTCGAAGAGCTGCACGGGAGCATCTGGGCCGCCGCTACGGATGCCTTTCCAGCGGCCTTGGTAGAGTGCGGCCTGCTTGAAGCCGCCTTCGTGGAATTCCCAGTAGAGGAAGTCGTGCTTGGGCTGCTCTTTGCCGAGGAAGGTGGGCGCGAGGCTGATGCCGTCGGTCTTTTCCGGTGCGGGTGCTCCGGCGAGTTCGGCGGCGGTGGGGAGCCAGTCGGCGAAGTAACCGACGTGATCGGATTCGCCAGGCTGGACCTTGCCGGGCCACCAGGCGATGAAGGGTACGCGAATGCCACCGTCTGTGAGGCTGCGCTTGATGCCGGTGTAGGGTCCTGCGGGATTGAAGCGCGTGAGGTCGTGCTTGCTCTCGTTGTGCGGGCCGTTGTCGCTGGTGAAAATGATGAGCGTGTTCTCCGCGATACCGAGGGTTTTGAGATGCTCCATCATGCGGCCGACGTAGCTGTCGAGGCGCGTGATCATCGCCGCCTGCCCTTTGTCCTGCTTGGGCCAGTCCTTGTCGGCGTAGGGGCCGTAGTCGGGCACGTGCGCACCATCGCCGAGGATGCGACCGCGCTCGTTGTTCGCGTGTGGGATGACCATGCTCCAGTAGAGGAAAAAGGGCGAGGATTTGCTGTCGGTGACGAATTTTAACGCGTCATCGGTGAAGAGATCATCGGCGTAATGCACCGCTTCCGTGGCGTAGCCAGCACCGTCTTCGCCGACAGGCACGATGATGTTCGACAGCGGTTCTTTGCTCTCATTGCGCCAGAGATAGTCGGGGAAGTGATTGTGCGCATGGTGCTGGCTCAGATAGCCGTAGAAGTAGTCGAAGCCATGTTTGCGTGGCAGACCAGACTCGGCTTCATCGACGTTCCCGAGGCCCCATTTGCCGATGAGCGCGGTTTTGTAGCCCGCTTTCTTCAAAACGCCTGCGACGGTGACATCGCCCTCCTTCAAGCATTGAGCGGATGGCTTGCCATTGCCACGCACTCGCGTGTGGCCGTGATGCAGGCCGGTCATGAGCACGCTACGCGATGGTGCGCAGACGGTGGCACCTGAGTAGAAGTGCGTGAAACGCATGCCTTCTTTCGCCATGCGATCGAGATTCGGCGTGCTAATCACTTTTTGACCGTAGCAGCCGAGATCGGCGTAACCGAGATCATCCGCCATGATCCAGATGAGATTCGGTGTGGCTGCGACGAGCGGTGAGCCGAGAAGGACGAGACTGATGAGGATGGATTTCATGGAGAATCAAATGCCAAGATGCTTGAAGGCTGCTACTCTTTCCTCTTCTTCACTTTCTTTGCCTTTGCAGCTTTGGCCGGTGGTGGTGGGAGATCGTCGCTAGGCTGATCTGAGAAGCGGAACGGATCATCCAAACGCCGCATCTCCGAGAGCAGCAGCGCTTCCATTTCCTTGAGTTTATTGGCGTGTTTTGGATCAGCGGCGAGGTTTGGCTTGCCGTGTTCGGGGAGCAGTTCGTTGGGGTTTTCGGCGAGGTTGAAGAGTTGCGTTTCATTCACGCTTCGATCCGGGGCCTCGTAGCGAATGAGCTTCCAGTCGCCTTGCTTCACGGCTCTCATGCCGGGCTTGCTTCCGCCGCTGTAGGCTCCGTAGAGCACGTCGCGGATGGTTTTGGTTTTGCCTTCGAGCACGGGTTTAAAGCTGCTGCCTTCATTCGATTCCGGTGGCTGGACACCAGCGAGGTCACACAGCGTTGCGAGCACGTCGAGAAGATAGATGTTGCCCTCCACGCGTGATCCAGCGGCGATGCCGGGGCCTTTGACGATGAAGGGAACGCGCCACGTGTGCTGGTAGAGGTTTTGTTTCCCCATGAGGCCGTGGCGGCCGATGGCGATGCCGTGGTCGGCGGTATAGATGATGTAGGTGTTGTCGAGCTCACCCATGTCTTCGAGCTTCTTCAAGACACGACCGATCTGGATGTCGATGTTCTCGCTACAGGCATATTGGCGGCCGATTTCGTTGCGGATGGTGGCTGCATCACGGCGCTTCCACACGCCGCTGACAGCCACTTCGTCACGCACGCCCGAGTCGGTGGTGTCAAAAGGATGCTTCGTGAGATGATTCGCTGGCAGTGGCGGCTGTAAGCTATGTAGTGAAGGCGGATTCGCCTCGTCGGTGTGATTGGTGGCACCGTATTTGGCC
>JBIKIA010000034.1:0-17177 GCA_044361885.1 Prosthecobacter sp.
CACACCGTAGCCTTCGAGCGAGAGATGGATGTTGTCCGGCCCGAAGAGGGGCTTCTTGATGGTGCCGTCGGCATTCGCGAAATCGCTCCAGAGATCGAGCACATGCACCTTCGGATCGCTGCCAAGATTCAGGGCATCGAGCGCGGCGTTGGTCTTCTTGATGTTCTCATAGAAGGCATTGCCCGGCGCATGACAGGGCAGGATTCTCGCCGCGATGACCTCGGACTGCGGAAACTTCTCGCGCACATTCGCCACGACCATCTGCGCACCTTTCGCCGCAGCCTCTACGCCGGTCTCGGGCGCGAAGAACATGTTGTTATTGCCGATCATCACGACCACGACCTTCGGCTGCAAACCTTCGACGCCGCCGTGATCGAGCCGCCACAAGACGTTCTGCGCCTTGTCGCCGCCGATGCCGATGTTGATCGTCTTGTAGCCGCTGAAGTGCTTCTTCCACGCATCATTCAGCACACCCTTGTCCAGCGGACTGCCCCACTGCTGCGTGATGCTGTCCCCGACGAGCAGCACATCGATCGGGCCGGCGTTCGCTTTCACATACTCGACGAGCCGCTCATGCGTATCGAGCCACGACGTGCCGCCCCAGTTCCCCGCGCTAGGCACCACCGGCCACATCGGTGGCAGATGTTTGCTCGCCTCGCGACCTGGGCGTCGCTCAAACTCTGGCTTCAGGACATAGGCGCGTTCCTCCTCGGTCAGCGGCCAGCCAGTCTTCTGCGGCTCGGCGGTGATGTGGGGATAGTCGATGGCTTGCGCGTGGAGTGCGATGGCTAGGATAGCGAGGGTGAGTGACGTTTTCATGGTTCAGCGTTGGACGATGCGGATGGGGAGTTCGGGCGAGGTCTTGAGCGTGAGGTTCACGTCATCGACAAAGAGGCCTTGGAGTTTCGCGGGGCGGAGATTGGGCCGCGCGGCGATTTGGACGACGGCAAAATCCGCCTCGGCGGGCACGAGACATTTGGCGGTGAGTGTGCGTGTGCCTTTTGCATCCTTGCCGAGCGTGGTGACTTGGACGCTGCCGCTAGAAAGGGCTTCGGTGATGCTCTGCGGCCAGGATTTGTGCTGCATCGCGGGATCACCCTGGAAAACATAAAGCTGGCAGAAAAAGGTGACGGAGGGCTTTGTGTTCTGTGGGCGGGCATCAAGGAAGTTCGCGCTAAGTTCGAGCACGGACTCGCCTTCCTGGCTGAATGTGTGGCGCAGCGGGCGGAGATCGACGAGCTGGAAGACATCGCAAGAGATGGCGCGGGCGCTGGGGACGTTCGAGTCGCTGCCGGGGGAGATGAATCTCAATCTTCCGTCATCTGTGATCGCAGCTTCGTCGCCGCTCCAGGGTCCGGTTTGAGGGGGAAAGCCGCACTCCAATCGCTTTTCGTCAAAGCTGCCATTTTGCAGCGAAAAGAGCCGTTCCGTGCTCATTCGAGGCGCCGAGATGGCCCATACAATCGACGCACTGAAGAGCCCGATGACCAATCCCGCCGCCGCCGCAGTGAGCGGACGCCAGGAGAGCCAGCGAGTGCCTCGCGGAGTGACGCGGTCAGGCAGGGCCATCAATAAATGGCGCGTAGCGTTTGCCGTCGAGGCGTGGGCCTCCAGCGCCATATCCAGATTCATGTAGTGGAGATACAATCGGCGCAGTTCAGCGTCGGTGCTGAGGGCGTCTTGGAGTGCGTCGCTCTCTGCATCATCGAGAGTTCCGGCCATGTGCCGCTGAATGAGATCATGCCAGTCTGTGTTCATGCTGTTTCCTCCTGGGTCAGGGTGCGCTGCACGCAGTCCAGCAGGCTTTGCCGGATACGGTGGAGCAGTTTGTAGAGTGACATCGGTGTCTGCCCGCGCCGGGTGGCGAGTTCATCCATGCGCACGCCTTTCGTGTAGGCGGTGAGCACCAGCTCGCGCTGTGGTGCGGGCAGCTTGCTCAGGCAGTGCTCCAGCGCCTCGCGGTGGCGACCATGCTCCGGGACCAGCGTGACCGCGTCGTCAGCGAGCTGGTTCACGAGCGCATCATCAAAGATATGCCGGTCACGCGACAGACTGCGGAGATGCCGCATGACCACGTTTCTCGCCACGCCGAAGGCCCAGCCCTGAAAATCCGCCGCCACTTCAAACTTCTCCCACAGCACGAGGATGACATCCTGCATCACTTCAGACGCCATCTGCCGTGTGGGCACCAGTGACCGCACGAACGTGTGCAATGCCACCTCGCTCTGCGCATAGTGGCGGAGAAACGCGGCATGACGTTCGTGATCGGATGGCTGAGACATGGTGGCTGACAACCTAGTCGTCGCCAGTCAGTCTGCCATTTGCCAAAAAAGTTTCATGAAGTGGGAAGGCGGCCGATCAGCGCGGTGATGCCATGGCACATGGCCGCTGCCCATCAGTGTATCATTGTGCGGTTTTTGGCGGGTTCGGCAGCCATCGGGGCCAAGACAACCGCGCTTTCTGTGCCAAACATGGATACATGAAATCTTTCTCCGCCCTCGTCGCCACACTCGCCCTTCCTTCACTGCTTTTGTCCACCGAAGTTCAAGAAGGCGAGATGGCGGGCTATCTCTTTGGTCCTGCGGAGAAAGTGCCGGAGGAGTTCGATGGAGGTTTCTCGCTCTATGCGGCGGCTTGGCCGTTGGTGGGCACGTATCCGGGACACAAGTTCCAAACTGGCCTCTGCGGCACCTGGATGCATCCGCAGTGGGATGAAGCTCAGAAGCCGAAAGAGAAATGCTACACCGACATCGAGGGCGGACTCGGTTGGTGGCGTGATACTCATTTCCCTACCACGACGCCGAAGTTCATTATGGGCGGCGTGGGGCCGAACTTCTCCTTCATCGCGAATGGCCCCGGCTATGGCGCGGGCACTTGGGAAAAACCGCGTGGGCAGTATGGCGTCGCGCAACTCAGCCCGTGGCTGCTGTTCCCGCTCGATGGACTCAATCTGAAGCAAGGCACCAAAGGCGAACTCTTTGGCTATGGCTATCTGCCACTGCCGCTGACGAATCCGAAAGCGACCACTGCAGGCAAGAACGTGCCCACCGGGAACCTCTGCTGGACGCTGTTTCTCAACACCGCGAACTTCAAAGGCCCCGCGACTTTCTTCACGCCGTTCTTCTGGACGCAGGCCACGGTGGATCATCCTGAATGGTCCGGGTTGCTGCTCGATTCGCGTCCTGCCAGACCGAACAAAGCCATCCAGATGGAGACGCAGCACGTGCCCGCCGTTTTGAATGGCCAACATGCCCGCGTCGCCCCCACACGCTTCCCCGTCGGCCCCGATGGCACCTCCACCGTGCTTCATCGACTCACGGCCTACAAGAAGGCAGCGCTGTGGGATGAGGTGCAAAAATGGTTCGATGGCGGCGCTCCTGCCGATGGCGCGATCAAAGCCGAGGCCTCTGCCGTGCACAAGTTCCGCGAAGGCGGCGGATCAAACTGGAGCATCTATCCACCCGGCACAAAGCGTGAAGAAAAAGTGCCGCTCGCGTGGAGTTCCTTCGCTACTTCGTTCACGCCAAATCCGATCACCTTCGGCTACAAGTGGAATGAGCAACTCACGCGCACCAGCGACGGCCTTGTCACGCTGCCCGAATACTACCAACTCGGCACCAACGCCCGCAATAAGCCTCAGTGGGCCGTCATTCAGCCCAAAGAAGTGCCCGCCGTTCTCGGCCTCACGCAGCACCGCTTTTTCACACCTCCAGAGAAGCCCCAAGAGCCACGCACGACTCCCGATGATGCCGAAAGCTGCTGGAAGAATCCCGGTCCGAAAGCTGGTCCCTTCAAAGCGAAGCTCGGCGATGGCAGCGTGGTGACCTATTATTGGTATCGCTTCGCCGACCAGCCCGCCATGCTCAACGCCGACCTCACTGAGGCCGAGCGCGAGCTAGTGCAAGCCCGTGTCGAGAAGCTGCACCGCACCTGGACCAAGGATCGCAACTACCTCACCCCACCCGATCTCGGCACTCTCGCCAGCATTGATCCCGCTTTGATCCTCACACCACCACCCGGTTTGGAGATCGGCTATGTGCCCATCGCCACGCGGCAGGAGTTAGAGAAATAGCACAGCCATCATGAGATCACTCTTCGTAATTATCGTGCAGCTCGTGCTTGGCTGGGGTCACGCACTCGCGATCACGAAGCCCAACATCGTTCTCATCCTCGCTGATGATCTCGGTTATGGCGATCTGCGCTGCTACAACGCCGACTCGAAGGTTCCCACGCCGAACATCGACCGTCTCGCGAGCGAAGGCATGAGGTTCACCGATGCGCACAGCCCGGCCACGGTTTGCACGCCATCGCGTTACAGCCTCATGACGGGTCAGATGGCCTTTCGTGTGCCGAATGGCGGCACGGTGTTTCAGGGCGCGGGTGGGCCGTCATTGATCGCAAAGGGTCGTCTCACACTTCCGGCGATGCTCAGACAACAAGGCTACGCCACGGCGGCGGTCGGAAAATGGCATGTGGGCCTGACGTTTCGCGATCAAGCTGGCGCAGCGATTCACAGCGGTCGATTCGAAGACTTGCAGCGCATCGACTTCTCCCGCCGCATCGAGGGCGGGCCGCTCGATTACGGCTTTGATCGCTTCTTCGGCACCGCTTGCTGTCCCACGACGGATTGGATCTACGCATTCATCGACGGCGACCACATCCCAGTGCCGCCCACGACACGGCTGGACCGCTCCAAGCTGCCGAAGCACCCCTACGCGAACGATTGCCGCATCGGCCTCATCGCGCCGGATTTTCCGATGGAGGAAGTGGACCTGATCTTCCTCAACAAGAGCCGCGAGTTCATCGACGAGCACATGCGCACCTCGCCAGACAAGCCCTTCTTCCTCTACCACGCCACGCAGGCCGTGCATCTGCCGTCCTTCGCCGCCGCCGAGTTCAAAAACAAATCGCAGGCCGGACCGCATGGAGACTTCATCTTCGAACTCGATCACATCGTCGGCGAGTTGATGAAGCACCTCGACAAACTCGGCATCGCCGACAACACGCTCGTCCTTCTCTCCAGTGACAACGGCCCCGAAACCACCAGCGTCGTCCACATGCGTTCCGATCACGCCCACGATGCCGTCAAACCCTGGCGTGGCATGAAACGAGATTCCTGGGAAGGCGGCCATCGCGTGCCCTTCATCGTCCGCTGGCCTGGCAAAGTGAAACCTGGCACCACCAGCGATCAACTCACCAGCCTCACCGATGTGATGGCCACGGTCGCCGCGATCACAGGTGCCGAACTGCCCCGCGATACCGCTGAAGACAGCTTCAATCTTCTCCCCGCGTTCGGAGACCAATCCACGTCTCCCATTCGTCCCTACCTGCTCACACAAGCCTTTGGCGGCAAGCGCACGCTCTCCATCCGTCGCGGTCCCTGGAAATACATCGACCACCGCGACTCCGGCGGAAACAACTACGACAAAGGCGAACTAAAGCCCTTCGCCCTGCCCGACAATGCCCCCGAAGCTCCCGCTCAACTCTACAACCTCGAAACCGATCCCGGCGAAACCACCAACCTCTTCTTCAAGCATCCCGAGGTCGTCGCCGAACTGAAAGCTTTGCTCGACAAGTCCATCACCGAAGGCCGCAGCGCCCCACCATCTCCATGACACCCGTTTCCATTTTCAATGACGTCATCGGCCCCGTGATGCGCGGGCCGTCGAGTTCGCATTGCGCCGCCGCCCTGCGCATCGGAAGGCTCGCCCGCGATTTGATGGATGGCAAGATCACTGAGGTGCTCGTCGAGTTTGATCGTTCAGGATCACTACCGACGACGCATGACAGCCAGGGTAGCGACATGGGCCTTTTTGGCGGCCTGCTCGGCTGGGAGGCGGATGATGAGCGGCTGCCGGAGTCTGCTAAAGCGCTCACCGAGGTTGGCATCAAACTCCGCATCGAAACAGTCGATGTCGGCGATCCGCATCCGAACACGTATCGGCTCACGCTGCGCAATGAACGCGAAACGCACTCCCTCATCGCCATCTCAACTGGCGGCGGCATGATGGAGGTGCTCAGCATCGATGGTGTGGCGATGCACATGGACGGCGGCTATCACGAAACACTGATTTGGCTGCCCAAAGGCAACACAGTGGCCTTCAAGGCCGATGAAGTCATCCAACACGATTTGGGCGACACCGTGCTCTGGCAGGTCAAAGCCAACGCATTCGTCCCATCCGACCTATTCAGTCCTATCTCAGTCAAACGGCTCTCTCCCGTGCTGCCGGTGCCATCACGCAAAGACATGCGCGTGCCCTTCAGTAGCTGCGCCGACATGCTAAAACATGATGGCGGCAAAAAAACGCCGCTGTGGCAGCTAGCCATCGAGTATGAGCGTGCTCGCGGCAATTTCACCGAGCGTGAGGTCATCGACAAGATGATCGCCATCGTGCGCATCCTGCGAAAATCCATCGCCAGCGGCATCGCAGGCACGAGTTACGAAGATCGCGTGCTCCATCATCAAAGCGGACGTTTCGCCGAACTGATGCACGCAGGCCGCTTGCTCGATGGCGGTGCTTTGAACCGCATCATCCTCTACGTCACCGCCTTGATGGAAGTGAAGAGCAGCATGGGTGTCATCGTCGCCGCACCGACTGCCGGTGCGTGCGCCGCTTTGCCTGGGGCCGTCATCGCCATGGCGGAGGCGATGAGTCAGAACGAAGAAGAAATGGCGAAGGCGATGCTCGCTGCTGGTTTGATCGGCGTCTTCATCGCCACACGCTGGACCTTCGCGGCGGAAGTCGGCGGCTGTCAGGCCGAGGGCGGCTCCGCGGCTAGCATGGCTGCGGCGGCACTCATCACACTCTCGGGGGGAACGCGGGACCAGGGCATCGCGGCGGCCTCAATGGCCTTTCAGAGTATGCTCGGCCTCATTTGCGATCCCATCGCGAATCGTGTCGAAGCTCCGTGCCTCGGCAAAAACGTCATGGCCGCCAGCAACGCTCTCTCCTGCGCGAACATGGCCCTCGCCAATTTCGATCCGCTCATCCCGCTCGATGAAGTCATCGACGCCGCGAAGCACGTCTCCGCCTCGATGCCCCGCGAGCACCGCTGCACTTCGCTGGGCGGTTTGGCGATCACACCCACGTCGCTGGAGATCGAGCGGAAGCTCACGGCGCTGAAAAGCAAAGGCTGCGGCAGTTGTCACTGCTGAGTCCGAAAGAATCACGCCTCGTTCGCCTTCTAATCTCACCATGAAACGCCGCTCCTTCATCTCCACGTCCGCAGCCACTGCTTTTGGATTTCAATTTATCCCGGCGCATGTCGTGCGTGCTCAGGGCACTGCTCAAACGCCGTCCAATAAGCTCCGTATCGCCGCGATCGGTGTTGGTGGACGCGGCGCGGCAGATTTGGGCGACATGGCGGGCGAGGACATCGTGGCGCTGTGCGATGTGGATGAGCGGCGTGCGGCGGGGAGCTTTGAAAAGTTTCCGAAGGCGCGGCGCTTCACCGACTTCCGCAAAATGTTCGATGCGATGAACAACGAGATCGACGCCGTGCTCGTGGCGACGCCGGATCATACTCATGCGGTCGCCGTGCTCGCTGCCATTGGGCATGGGAAGCATGTGTATTGCGAGAAGCCGCTCGCGCACACCGTCGCGGAGGTGCGGGCGATGAGGAAGGCTGCACTAGAAAAGAAGGTGATCACCCAAGTGGGCAATCAGGGGCACTCGTCCGACAGCATCCGCCTTTTTGTCGAAATGGTGCAGTCAGGAGCCATCGGCAACGTGTCGGAGATTCACGCAGGCTGCGATGCCTTCCGAGAAGTATATTGCCAGATCGGCAAGCAGCAGGCGATGCAAACGGAGAAACATGAGGTGCCGAAGGAACTCGACTGGGACTTGTGGCAGGGGCCACTGAAGACACGACCATTCAATCCAGCGTTTGTGCCGTTTAGTTGGCGCGGCTTTTCAGCCTACGGCAGCGGCTGCATCGGCGACTGGATTTGTCACGTCGTCGATCCGTCCTTCTGGGCGCTCGATCTCGGCATGCCCACAGCGATCACGGCGGAGACAAAGGATTACGATCCGATCAAACACGCCGAGTTTTATCCCAAAGGCACACGCATCACTTATGAGTTCGCCGCGAAGGGCAGTCGTGGCCCCGTGAAGCTCATCTGGCACGATGGCGAGTTCGGCATCCCGCAGCCTGAGGAGCTAACGAAGGACAACCGCAAGGTCGTCGGCATCGGCGCGGTGGTGATCGGAGACAAAGGCAAGATCATGCACGGTTCGCACGGTGCAGGCGGCGTGCGCCTGATCCCCGAGGCCAGCATGAAGGACTTCAAGGCACCTGAGAAGACCATCTCACGCGTGCCAAAAGGCAATCACCAGCACGACTGGCTCAACGCCATCCGCGAAAACCGTCCCGCAGGCTCCAGCTTTGAATACGGCGGCTCCTTGAGCGAGATCGGCCTGCTCGGCATGATCGCCGTGCGCCGCACCGGCACCCGCCTGGAATGGAACAACGACGCGATGAAATTCACGAACGATACGGAAGCGAACACGCTGCTGACGCCGGAGTATCGCGAGGGATGGAGCTTGTGATCGTCACTTCGCCTTGATCTCAAACGCATCCAGCCATGGCAGCGTGATCTGAGGCGGCATGCCGCCGAAGGGCTGGTAAGCGGGGAGCTGGACGATGCTCATGCTGTGCGGCTGGCTGGCGATGAAGAACATCGCATCGGCGCAGTCGGCACAGGTGATCATGGCTTCCTTGTGCTTGGCCGAGGGCTGCACGGGGCGCTTTTTGACGAGCGGAGTGTCCGCCTCGCCAGGGGCGTATTCGGAGACGACGATGCCATGCGCGTTGAGTTGCATGCGGGCGGTGAAAAGCATGCCGTGAACGGCCCACTTGCTCGCGGTGTATGGCACGCCAGCAAAGGAATCATAGCCATGCCCGGCCGTGGACGAGACGACGACGATCTTGCCGCCGCCATTCGCCGCCATCGGCTTGGCGACGGCCTGGATCATGTTCGCCACGCCGATGACATTGATCTCCATGACCTTCCGCCAGCTCTCCTCGCTGGCGATACGAGAGGGGTCCGCGTGCGCCATGAAGCGGTCCGGCGTGTTTATGCCCGCAGTGTGGATCAATGCGTGCAGCGTGCCGTGCTTCAGCACTTCGGCCATGGCGGCGGCCACACTGGCGCTGTCTGCCACGTCGCAGACGACGGGGATGATGTTCTCGGAAAGCACAGCGCTTTCCTGTAGCGACTCCAGCGTGCGTCCAAACACAAACGTCTTGGCACCGGCTTCTGCGAAACGCTTCGCCGCCGCTTGCCCCATTCCACCGCCACCGCCGGTGACGATCACGATCTTGTCAGTCCAATTTTGGTCCATGCGCTGATGCTAACGAGGGCGTGCAGGTCGTCCAGCGTGCGAGCTTGGCAAAAATCGAGTGTCTCGCTGCCAAAGTGCTCAAGAAGGCGGGCGACTGTGGCGATTATGATCATTTCTTCATGAAACTGCCCGTTTTGCTCTTCATCGCCTCATCGTGGGCAGCGTCGCTCGCCGCAGCTGATCCGGCGCAGATCACACTCGACCGACTTTTCACTGCGGAGGAGTTCAAGGAAGAAAAGGCCACAGCCATCCGCTGGAGCAAGAAGAGCGCGGATTACTTCACCCTGGATGCACCGAAAGTGGGTAAGGATGGCAAGGACTTGGTCCGCAATGAGACATCGAGTGGCAAAAAAACCGTGCTCGCCACCGCGCAGAACCTGACGACGCAGGGAGCGAAAAAACCGCTGAGCGTGGACGCCTTCGAATTCAACGCGGATGAATCTCAAGCCCTGCTTTTTGCGAACACCAAGAAGGTGTGGCGTAAGAACACACGCGGCGACTACTGGCTGCTGGATCTAGCAACGAAGAAGCTCACGAAGCTCGGTGGTGACGCGGCAGCATCGACACTGATGTTTGCGAAGTTTTCACCCGACGGAAAACGCGTGGCCTATGTGAAGGATAATAACTTGTATGTGCAAAATCTGGCCGATCTGAAAATCACGGCACTGACAACGGATGGCGGCAGCACACTGATCAATGGAACTTCCGATTGGGTGAATGAAGAAGAGCTCTTCATTCGCGATGCCTTCCGCTGGAGCCCAGATGGGACGCGAATCGTGTTTTGGCAGTTCGACACGAAGGACGTGAAGAAATTCTACCTCGTGAATCAAACGGCAGGCAGCTACCAGAAGCTCACCTCGTTCCCCTATCCCAAAGCAGGCGAGAAAAATTCGGCCACACGACTGGGCATGGTGAGCGCGACTGGCGGAGCCGTGACATGGCTGAAAATCCCTGGTGATTCGCGTGATCATTATTTGCCGCATGCCGAATGGACGCCTGATGGCCATGCGATCGTGTTTCAGCAGATGAATCGCCTGCAAAACACGAATCGCGTGATGCAGGCCGATCCAGCAACGGGCGAAACGAAGCTGGTGCTCACCGAGACGGACAAGGCGTGGGTGGAGAACAAGAATGACTTCAAGTGGATAAGTGCAGATTTCCTCTGGCTCAGCGAGCGCAGTGGCTGGCAGCATGCGTATCGCGCTCAGCTCGATGGCAAACTCACGCGCATCACCCAGGGCGAGTTTGATGTGATCGACGTGGCGCATGTCGATGCCAAAGGCGGCTGGCTTTACTACCATGCCTCACCGGAGAATGCGACGCAGCGTTATCTTTATCGTGTGCGGCTGGAGGGTGGCGATTCAGAGAGACTCACGCCTGCCACACAAGTTGGCACGCATGGCTACGATGTCAGCGAGGATGGCCGATGGGCCGTGCATACGTTTTCGAATTTCACCACGCCTCCTGTGGTCGAGATTGTGTCACTGCCAGAGCATCAAACTGCGAGTGTGCTCGTGAGCCATGCCAAGCTGAAGGAGAAACTGGCGCTGCTGAAGAAACCGAAGTGCGAATTCCTCCGTGTCGATATCGGAGGTGGTGTGGAACTCGACGCTTGGCAAATAAGTGCGGCCGATTTAGACACATCCAAGAAGCATCCTCTGCTCATGCATGTGTATGGCGAGCCAGCCGGACAGACGGTCAAAGACGCATGGGGTGGTTCCAAGGTGCTATGGCATTGGATGCTCGCTCAGCAGGGCTACATCGTCGCCAGCGTGGACAATCGCGGCACACCCGCGCCGCGGGGTCGCGACTGGCGGCGGTGCGTGTATCGCCAACTCGGTGTTTTAAGTTCGAAAGAGCAGGCGGAGACCGTGAAGGAGCTGCTGCATCGCTGGCCGCAGGCTGATCCTGCGCGTGTCGGCATCTGGGGCTGGAGCGGCGGTGGCACCTCGAGTCTGGACGCGATATTCCGTTACCCGGACATCTATCGCACGGCAATCGCTGTGGCTCCCGTACCCGACCGCATGCTCTACGACTCCATTTATGAGGAGCGCTACATGGGCTTGCCCAAAGACAACGTGGAGGGCTACAAACTCAGCTCGCCGATCAACCAAGCCGCCGCATTGAAGGGCCATCTGCTCATCGTACACGGCACCGGCGACGACAACGTGCACTACCAAGGTGTGGAGAAGCTCGTCAACGAACTCATCGTGAAAAATAAACCCTTCACCGTGATGCCTTACCCGAATCGCGATCATGCGATCAATCAAGGCAAAGGCACCACGCGTCATCTCTATGGTCTCCTCACCGAGTATCTGCAAACGCACCTCTATGAGTAAACACATCACCATCCTCGGCGCGGGCGTCATCGGCCTCAGCACGGCGCTTTATTGCGCCCGTCGCGGCATGCGGGTGACGATCATCGACCAAAAGCCGCGTCAGCGTGATAGCTGCTCGTTTGGCAATGCGGGGATGATCGTGCCGAGCCACTTCATCCCGCTCGCGGCACCGGGCATGGTCAAACTCGGCCTCAAATGGATGTGGAATCCGGAATCGCCCTTCTACATCAAGCCGAGGCTGAACCTCGATTTGATGACGTGGGGCCTCGAATTCTGGAAAGCGGCCACGAAAGGCCGTGTCGATGCCGCCGCGCCGGTTTTGAGAGATTTGAGCCTGCTGAGCCGCCAGTGCTTCGATGAGATTGGACTCGATTTTGGCCTTGTGAAGAAGGGACTGCTCATGCTGTGCAAAAAGGAGCAGACGCTCGATGAAGAAGCCCACATGGCCGCGATGGCGAACCAGCTCGGCATTCCCGCCGAAGTTCTCGACGCCAAATCCACCGCGGCGCTCGATCCAGCGGTGACGATGGATGTGTGTGGCAGTGTCTTCTTTCCAAAGGACTGTCATCTCGCGCCCGGTCGCTTCATCGCGGCGGTGGAGGCGGAACTGGTGAAACTCGGTGTCGAGATGCTGTGGGAAACCGAAGTGCGGGGCTTTGAAATGGATGGTGGTGTTTTGAAAGCGGTCCGCACGTCAAAAGGTCCAGTGGACAGCCACGAAGTGGTGCTGTGCAGCGGCGTGTGGTCGGCAGAGTTGGCAAAGGAGCTCGATTTGAAGCTGCCGATGCAGGCGGGCAAAGGTTACAGCCTCACGCTCACGAATCCGAAGCAGCTCCCCGAGCTGTGCAGTATCTGCACCGAAGCACGACTCGCCGTGACTCCGATGGATGGAACCCTGCGTGTCGGCGGCACCATGGAAATGGCCGGAACCGACGAATCCATCACGCCGCGTCGCGTTCGCGGCATCACGCGGGCCTTCCCCGATTACTTCCCCTCCTTCTCCGAAAACGATTTCGCCGAAGTGAAGGCCTGGAGCGGCCTGCGCCCCGTTTCGCCGGATGGCATGCCTTACATCGGTCGCACGCAGCGCTGGAAGAACCTCACCGTGGCAACTGGACATGCGATGATGGGATTGAGCCTGGCTCCGGCGACGGGAAAGATCGTTGCCGACCTGCTTGGCGGAGAGAATTCGCCCGTTGCGCTCGAGCTGATGTCACCGGATCGATTTGCATGACCGACCACAGTTTTCACACGACGCTCTGGAGCCTCGTTTCGCAGTTGCGGGCGGGGCGGGATGAGACGGCGGCGCGGGTGGCGTTGGGGGAGCTTTGTCAGCAGTGCTGGTTTCCGATTTACGCGTTTGTGCGGCGCACGGGCATCAGCGCGGCGGATGCGGAGGATGCGACGCAGGGCTTTTTTCAGCATCTGCTCACGCATGAGCTGATGGCGCAAGCACAGCGGGAGCGTGGTCGCTTTCGCTCGTTCTTGCTGGGCTGCTTGAAGCACTTCCTGGGCAATGAATGGCAGAAGCGGCAGGCGCAGCGTCGCGGTTGGCATCTGGTGGCGGTTCATCTGGATGCGTTGGAGGCGGAGGAGCGCTACCGGCTGGAGGTGGAGGCGCTGAGCACGAGCGACGGGGAGGTTTTCGATCAAAGCTGGGCGCATGGCATCCTCGATAGCGCCATGCAGCAGCTCCGCGCCGAGCAGAAGGACGACGCACGCTTCAATTTGCTGGCACCGGCTTTGACCGGCAGCGAAGATCGCGCCGCGCTGATGCATGCCACCGGGATGAATGAGAGCGCTCTCAAAGTGACCATCCACCGCCTGCGCAAACGCTACCGCGAGCTGCTCCGTGCCGCTGTGGCCGAGACGGTGGAAAGCGAGGCGGAGGTGGACGCGGAGCTGGCCTATCTGGTGGCCTGTCTGCGCCGCTAAAACTTTTTTGTAACCTGCCGCCGCAAACTCAAAAGGACTCTGGTGAACCCAAAAATCACATCCTCACCATGAACTCCTCCACCTGTCCTGAATGCGGCGCGACGATGAAGCCCGGCGCCACGCTTTGCCCGGCCTGCCTGCTGAGCGCGGGTGCCGCCACGCTGCCGCTGCAACCGGTGAGCGCGGGCATCACGACGCTGCCCTGCGTGTTCGGCGGCTACCGGTTGCTGAAAAAGCTCGGCGCGGGCGGCATGGGCATCGTTTATGAAGCGGAGGAGCTGGCGAGTGGTCGCCGACTGGCGCTGAAGGTGCTGAATCAAAGTCTCGACAATGAGGAGCAGCGCCAGCGCTTCCTGCGTGAGGGCCGTCTCGCGGCGACGATTGATCATCCGCACAGTGTGTATGTCTTTGGCACGGAGGAGATCGATGGCGTCCCTGTGATCGCCATGGAGCTGGCGGCGGGCGGCACGCTTCGGGATGAGCTGAAACGACGCGGCACCATGCCCGTGCGCGATGCGGTGGATGCCATCCTCGGCATCATCGATGGACTCGAAGCCGCTCATGCCAAGGGCGTGCTGCATCGAGACATGAAGCCATCGAACTGCTTCGTCACGGGTGAAGGCAAGGCCATCGTGGGTGACTACGGCCTCTCCATTTCGCAGACGAACAATCCCGCCGATGGCGAACAACTCACGCGCAGTGGCATGATCATGGGCACGCCGGCATTCTCGCCACCGGAGCAGTTGCGCGGTCAGGCACTGGATCAAAGAGCGGATATCTATTCGACCGCTGGCACTTTGTATTACCTGCTCACAGGCAAGGCACCGGTGGAACGCAACTCATCGGTGGAAACCGTGGCCGCAGTGCTGGAGGGAGCCATTCCTAGCGTGCGTACGCTGCGTGAGGAGGTTCCGGAAAACTTGGCGGCGGTGGTAGCTCGCAGCCTGTCAGCGAATCCGGCCAAGCGACCCGCGAATTATGCGGAACTGCGGATGGAGTTGCTGCCCTTTAGCTCGGTGGCCAAGGAACCCGCTCCACTCGGGTTGCGTGTGATCGCTCACCTGTTGGACAGCCTGTTCCTCATGTCATTTTTCACGGGCATATATTACATCCTCGCACTGATCGGCGGGCCAATGTATGTAGCCTGGAATCAGGCGGAAGATCCCTCGAACCGGGTGGATTACATCCAGCTTTCCATCGCCTTGATCAGCATCGTTGCTTATGGCCTGATGCAGGCGCGATGGGGAGCCACGCCGGGGATGATGTTGTGTCGGCAACGGTTGCAGCGACCCGGCGGAGAGCGTGCCCCGTGGCGTCAGGCGGTGCTGCGAGAGGCCATCTTTGCGTTACCCAGCATCATCGCACTTTTGATCATCGGTTGGCTTGATTTGGCCGAGTGGGCAGACGATCGGCATGTGGTCGTGGCGCTGCCATTCATCGCGCTGGTCATACTGCTAGGTGAGTTGCAAATGCTGCTGTTCATTCCCGCGCTGCGCCATCGTGAGCGAGCCGCTTGGCATGACCAGGTGACGGGGCTGCGTGTGGTGCAGCAGGGTGTGGCAGCTCAACGTCTGAATGCCGAAGATATGCTGCCTCCGAGCCCCGCCACCTCACAGGAAGAGTGGCATCCCTTTCAAGCGGGAACCGAACTGAGCCAAGGCTTCCGCTGTGGCTATGATCCAGTCCTGCGCCGACCAGTCCTGCTTCGGCAACGTGAGGGAGATGGGCTTTCGTCTCAGCGTCGTGACTGCAGTCGCCCAGGTCGTCTGCGCTGGTTGCAGAGCGTGACAGACCCTGCGGGTCAGGTGTGGGATGCTTGGCAGGCCCCAGCAGGTTCGTCGTTGTCTTCGTTGATGCAAAAAACAGCTCCATCTTGGAGCCAGGTTCTCTGTTGGCTCGACGACCTCGCTGTGGAGTTCGATGCAGCACAAAAGGATGGCACAATGCCGGAGTCGCTCTCACTGGATCGAGTCTGGATCACTTCAAACGGTCTCGCCATTCTGCTCGATCAACCTTGGCCTGGTTCACCAACGAATGGGTTCACGACATCCGATCCTCAGAAACTGCTGCACCATCTCGCTGCCCAAGTGGCCGACTCGGAGCGCCCAACTCACTCGGATGCCTTGGTGGATGGCCTCTGTCATGGCACCTTTGATCGGATCAGTCATGTGTCCGGAAATTTGAAGCATCTCCGCCAAAAGAAGACGGCAGTGGATCGGGTCAAACGAATCGCCTGCACCACGGTGCCCATGCTGCTGGCAGGGCTTGGTTTCTTGACGGTTTACCTTCTTGCCCCAATCACCCATGAGCGCTAGTTTACGAGTCGGTTTCCAGGAATCCCACCCTTGCCCGACGTTTTTCGCCTTCATCTGCAATTGCAGGCGGACCCGACAAGCCAAGCGCAGCTTATCGCCAGTATTCGGCAGCACCTCGCTGGGCACTACCACTCGACCCTCGTGAACGGTGAGTTAACGGTTATGCCCGATGATGGCATGGTGATCGCGATGGAGCAGACATTGATCAAGATACTCAAAGAAGAAAGCGTGCCCGATGACGTCACTCTCGCCAGCGCAGATCGAGCGGTGCAGGCAGCCGTGGAGGCGATGCCACGGCGGGGTGTGCTTGCCGACTTTCCTCTAGCCAAAACCATGGCTGTGATCTCGCTCATCCTTCTCGCTCTAACAGCTTTAGTGCAGCTTGTCTGCATCATCGCCACGGGCTCGCCGCTGCTGATGTCACTCACAGGCATCGCTGCCGTCTCGGCTCAGCATCGGCCTGCATCGCGACTGCGCATGAGCTGGCGCTGGACCATCGGCTGGTCAGCGCTGTGGCTGCCCGGCCTCGTTTTGATCATGCAAAATGTGTTCATGGGTAAAGACGTCATCCGCCATCTGCCGGAGACCTGCATAATTTGGGTGCCCCTCCTTCTGCTGCTCATGCTCTTTGGGCTCACTTTTCCCCGCCGAAGTCTCCTGGATCGACTGGCAGGAACGTGGCTCGTGGCGCGATAATGGGCCAGGTAGGATCGTTTCTATATGATGCTTCGCCCTCTTATTGCCATCCTTCTCATCCAAGCCGCCCAAGTTGAAGCCTATGATCGGCCGAAGCTGCAAATCATCAACGCTGGCGAAAAGGCGGTGGAGGTCTTTTGGATGGCTCCTGATGGCAAGCGTGTACCGAATGGAAAGATCGAGCCGGGCAAGGACAGCATCATCGGCACCTCGCTAGGACACCGGTTTGTCATCGTGGATGCTGGGAATGAGACGGAAGTCGTGAGCCAAGTGCCCGTGCAGGCTTTTCGTCATGACCCGAAGGCCAAGGATGGCGTGCCAGCCTTTTACTCTCAGGTCGTCCATGCGCATGGCTACCCGATTTGTGCTTCGGCGAAGGTGAGTCCTTATGCGCTAAAGGAGGCGGCTTACCTCGCTGATCTCATGCTGGCAAAGCGGCCGGATGTGCGGGAGGCGATGACCGCCAGTGGATCACGGCTTTGCATCCTGGCGCATGATGAATTTACCACGGATCAACCGGAGTGGGACTGGCTGGGCAAGGTGCCGGT
>JBIKIA010000323.1:0-5751 GCA_044361885.1 Prosthecobacter sp.
ACGAGAAAACTCGAACACCTGATCGATCTCGGCCAATCCACCTTCAATCGCCTTGCATCGCTGCCGATGCCAAAGATCGCGCTCATTCACGGGGCCTGTGTCGGTGGTGGACTCGAACTCGCCCTCGCCTGCGATGTCCGCATCGCCAGCGATAGCGAGCACACGCGTCTCGGATTGCCCGAAACTCAGATCGGCCTCATCCCCGCCTGGGGCGGCTCGACGCGTCTGCCAAAGCTGCTCGGACTTCCCAAAGCTCTCGATCTCATCATCACGGGCAAGCTGCTCAAACCTTCCGAGGCCAAGCGAGTCGGCCTCGTGGCGGCAGTGATGCCACGTGAACCCTTGGAGCGAGCCATTGTCATGGAGGACGTCAATCCTGCTAGAGCACGACTACTTGATCGCCTCCTGGCACCCTTCATCGCCCATCGTGCCAAAGCATCGCTTCAGGCCAAAACGCGCGGCCTGTATCCCGCACCGCTCCGCGCCATCGAAGTCGCCACGCGTGCTCCTTTCACCTCCATGGCCAAGGCGATGAAACTCGAAAAGAACGCCATCCTCGATCTCGCTCTCACACCGGAGACGGAGCGGCTGATCGACTTTTTCTTCCGCAAAGAAGAAGCCTCGAAGAAGCCCTGGGCTGCTGGTGTCGCGCTGCCAGTTCATGACGTGACAGTGATCGGCGCAGGCGTCATGGGCTCAGGCATCGCTCATTGGATTGCCTCGCGTGGCAACAAGGTGCTCATGCAGGACATCAGCACTGAATCTCTCGCGAAAGGTCTCGGCCGCATCCGTGATCTGTTGAGCGAAGGACTCAAACGCCGTGCAGTCACCAAGTGTGAGATGAGTGACACCATGGATCGCCTGACGGCTGAGCAGGTTCGAGTGCCGTTGATGCATCAGCAGTTCGTCATCGAAGCCGCCACCGAGGACATGGCGGTGAAGAAAAAAATCTTTGCCGACCTCGCGGCACGCTCCAGCCCAGACACGATCCTCGCCACGAATACGTCCGCACTATCCGTGACCGAACTCGCCGCCACGGTGCCGCATCCCGAGCGCGTGATCGGCCTGCATTTCTTTAATCCCGTGCATCGCATGCCACTGGTGGAGATCATCACGACGAAGTACACCACCGACGATGTCATTGCCACGACGGTGAGCTTTGTGCAAAAGCTCGGCAAGGTGCCCGTGGTCGTGAACGACAGCCCCGGCTTCATCGTGAATCGCATCCTCGTCCCCTACCTCATGGAGGCTGTGCATCTGCATGAAAGCGGCGTGCCTGCGGACCTCATCGACGAAGCCATGCTCGACTTCGGCATGCCCATGGGGCCGATGCGCCTGCTTGATGAGATCGGGCTAGATGTCGCCGCGCATGTCGGCAAGACACTTGATGCCGCTTTCCCGGCACGCTTTGTTAGAACGCAGATGATCCAGCAACTCATCGACGCTGGGAAGCTCGGCAAAAAGTCGGGGGAGGGCTTTTACCAATACCCGCAGCCAAAACATAATCCGACCTCATGGACCGAAGCCGATCATCATCTGATGGAGCGAGTCCGCGAACGTCTCGGCGGCCTGCTCTCTGAAGAAGCCCGCCGCGTCTCCGAGGAAGGCATCGCCCGCAGTGACGCGGACATCGAACTGGCGATGACCTTGGGCACTGGTTTCCCGGTTTTCCGCCCGCTGCTGAGTCCCGTTTTGAGTTAAACCATCCACACCCACCACCATGAACACGACCACACTGCCTGAAAAACCTGTGTCGATGATCGACATGTCGAAGATGTCTGCCGGACAAAAAGCCGCGCTCGAAATGGCCGAAGCGGCGCGTGATGAACGGCATAACAGCGGACTCGCCGCCGGACTCTTCTTTGGTGAGCCTGACTTCACGAGCCATGTGCCTTTTCCAAAGCAGTCAGACTTGGACAAGGATCAAGGCGATGCCTTCCTAGCTAGACTGCGTGCCGTGCTTGACGAACACGCCGATCCTGATGCCATCGACCGCACGGGCGAAATCCCTGACGTTCTTTTGAAGGCGCTTGCAGACATCGGAGCCTTTGGGATCAAGATCCCGGTGAAGTATGGCGGGCTCGGTCTTTCGCAGACGAACTACTCGCGCGCAGCCATGCTGCTCGGCGGCGAATGCGGCAATCTCGCGGCGCTGCTTTCTGCGCATCAATCCATCGGAGTGCCACAGCCGCTGATCCTCTTTGGCACCGAGGAGCAGAAGATGAAGTTCTTGCCGCGCTGTGCGAAGGGCGAGATCAGCGCCTTTGCCCTCACCGAGTCCGATGTCGGCAGCGACCCCGCGAAGATGACCACCATCGCCGTGCCGGATGGCGAGGATCATTTCATCATCAATGGCGAGAAGGTTTGGTGTACCAACAGTCTCAAGGCCGGGCTCATCGTCGTCATGGCGCGCACACCGACGAAGGACAAGCCACACGCCACGACAGCCTTCATCGTGGAGGCCAAATCACCCGGCGTGGAGATCATCTGCCGCTGCCGCTTCATGGGCCTGCGGGCGCTTTACAATGGCGTCGTGCGTTTTGAAAACGTGCGTGTGCCGCGCGAAAACATCCTCGGTGGAGAAGGCAAAGGTCTCAAAGTCGCGCTCACCACGCTGAACACCGGACGCATCACCCTTCCTGCCGCTTGCACAGGTCTTGCGAAGCGCTGCGTGGACATCTCGACACGCTGGGCATCGCGTCGTGTGCAGTGGGGCCAGCCCATCGGCAAACATGCCGCCATTGCGGACAAGCTCGCCCGCATAAGTGCGGATGCTTTCGCGATGGAAGCCGTGGTGCGCTACGTCTCGTCGCTCGTGGACAAAGACAAGCACGCTGACGTGCGCCTGGAGGCTGCCATCGCCAAACTCTGGGGCAGTGAGCGTGCCTGGGAGATCGTGAACGACACCATGCAGATCCGTGGCGGACGCGGTTACGAAACGGCCGATTCACTCAAAGCGCGTGGCGAAGCTCCCGAACCCGTGGAGCGAATGATGCGTGACTGCCGCATCAATACGATCTTCGAAGGCAGCAGCGAAATCATGCGCCTCTTCATCGCCCGTGAGGCACTGGAGCCGCATCTCAAGATCGGTGCCGATGTCGTGAACAGCACGCTGCCACTCAAACAGCGCGCGAAGGCCGTGCTGACTGCTGGGATGGCTTATGCGAAATGGTATCCGATGAAATGGCTACCCGTGGGTGCTGGCGATGCGGCTGACGGGCTGCATCCCGCTTTGCGCGAAGACCTGAACACCATCGCCAATCAAAGCCGGAAGCTCGCGCGGACTCTTTTCCTTGAGATGGCGCTGAATGGCCCCGCGCTTGAGAAGCGGCAAGTCTTGCTAGGTCACTTAGTGGACATCGGCTCTGAGCTGTTCGTGTGGTCTTGCGCCATCAGCTTTGCCGAAACGAAGATCACGGATGCCTCGCTGACCTCCGCTGAAGTGGACAAGCTCACGCGGATGATGCGCTACTTCGGCAATCTCACCCGCAGTCGAGTGACGAGCCACTATGCGGCGATGAAGGCTGGTTTGGACACTGAGTCCTATCGCGTGAGTCGCGACATTCTGGACTGAATGCGCCAGCGTGAGACGATCAGGCACAATTGGCCGCCTCTTTCGTGCCAATATGCGCCTAGAGAATGACTTGAGATCTCGGTGGCAATGCGCGCCAAGCCCTTACCAAGTAAGGCGTGGCGCGCCACTATGCCGTGCTGGCACAGTGAAAGCGTAGAGATTGGACAAACCACCACCACCAACCATGTCCCCCGAAAAATTCACCGTTAAGCTTCAGGAAGCCTTCAATGCCTCGCAATCCATCGCCACACGGCATGGGCATCAGGAATTGAAGCCCGCGCATCTTTTCCTCGCCCTGCTTGAGCAGGAAGGCGGCATCGCCACACCTTTGTTTGAAAAGGCAGCCGTCAATCCAGCCGCAGCCCAAGGCCTGAAGGCTGGAGTTGAAGCGGTGCTCGCGAAACAACCCAAGGTCAGCGGCGGCACCAGTGGCCTGCATCTCTCGAATGAGTTGCGTGAACTCATGACCAAGGCCGAGGATGAGCAGAAGAAGCTCAAGGACGACTTCCTCAGCGTCGAGCATATCATTCTCGCGTTGTTCAAGACGAAGACGGAGCTCTCCGAGGTGCTGAAGCAGGCTGGACTGACTTACGACACGGTTTCCAAGGGCCTCGCCGCTGTGCGTGGCTCGCAGCGTGTCGTGGATCAAGACCCCGAGGGCAAATACCAGACGCTGGAGAAATACGGCACCGATCTCACCGCGCGTGCCAAGGCTGGCAAGATTGATCCCGTCATCGGACGCGATGAGGAAATCCGCCGCGTGATGCAGGTGCTCAGCCGTCGCACGAAGAACAATCCCGTGCTCATCGGCGAGCCCGGCGTGGGCAAGACGGCCATCGCGGAAGGTCTCGCTCGGCGAATCGTCGCCGGAGATGTGCCGGATTCGCTGAAGGGCAAAAAGCTCATCAGCATGGACCTCGGCGGCATGATGGCCGGGGCGAAGTTCCGTGGTGAATTCGAGGAGCGGCTCAAAGCCTTCCTCAAAGAGGTCACATCGAGTGATGGCGAGATCATTCTCTTCATCGACGAGCTGCACACCATCGTCGGCGCGGGCAAAGGCGAGGGCGCGATGGATGCGGGCAATCTGTTGAAGCCCCAGCTCGCTCGCGGTGAACTGCGATGCATCGGTGCGACCACGCTGGACGAGTATCGCAAGCACATCGAAAAAGACCCCGCGCTGGAGCGTCGCTTCCAGCCGGTGAAGGTCGGCGAGCCGAGCGTGGAAGACACCATCGCTATCCTGCGCGGTCTCAAAGAACGCTACGAAGTCCACCACGGCGTGCGCATTCAAGACAACGCCATCATTGCCGCAGCCACGCTGAGCAATCGCTACATCACCGACCGCTTCCTGCCGGACAAGGCCATCGACCTCGTCGATGAAGCCGCCAGCCGCATCAAGATCGAGCTCGACTCTATGCCCACGGAGATCGACGTGATCGAGCGCCAAGTCATGATGGGCGAGATGGAGCGTCAGGCTTTGAAAAAAGAGAAGGACGCGGCTTCCAAAGCCCGCATTGAAAAGCTCGACAAAGAGATCGCTGACCTTAAAGAAAGCTCCTCGGCACTCAAGGCTCAATGGATGAAGGAAAAGGAATCCGTGCAGGTCGGTCGCAAGATGAAGGAGGAACTCGAACGCCTCCGCACCGAGCAGGAGCAGGCGCAACGCCGTGGCGACTTCGGTCGTGCCGGTGAGATTCAATACGGCCTCATCCCTGATCTCGAAAAGAAACTCGCCGCCACGTCCTCGGAGAACAAAGAACCCCGCGCCGCGCACACCTTGCTGCGCGAAGAGGTCACCGAAGAAGACATCGCCCGTGTCGTCGCCAACTGGACCGGCATTCCTGTCTCACGCCTGCAAGAAGGAGAACGCTCGAAGCTCGTGAAGATGGAGGAACGCCTTGGCAAACGCGTCATCGGCCAAAAGGACGCCATCACCGCCGTCAGCAATGCCGTGCGCCGTGCACGTGCGGGCATTCAGGATGAAAACCGCCCGATTGGGAGCTTCCTCTTCCTCGGCCCCACCGGCGTCGGCAAGACGGAGCTTTGCAAAGCGCTCGCCGAGTTCCTCTTCGATGACGACAGCGCCATGACGCGCATCGACATGAGCGAATACATGGAGAAGCACAGCGTCAGCCGACTCATCGGCGCGCCTCCCGGCTACGTCGGCTACGAAGAAG
>JBIKIA010000031.1:0-18316 GCA_044361885.1 Prosthecobacter sp.
GCAGCAACGATGAGCCGAAGTTTTTACCTGCGACGCGTGTGCAGGCCGGTGGACGCGAGATTCAGGTGCAGGTGGGCTACGCGGGCAGTTTGCAGGGGTTGCAAGAGGCACGCTGGGGCTATCTATCGCCAAATGTGATCGACTGGAATGGCGATTCCTTGCCGGACATCGCGGGCGGTTACCTGATCTATCTCAATCATGGCACGAAGACGGAGCCGAAGCTCGACCCCGCGCATCCGCTTTACTGCGATGGCATCGATCTGCATGGCATGTGGCGGTGCCGCCCGGTAGTGGCGAAGATCGGTGAGTGTGTGGCGCTGGTCATCGTGGATGGGGATGACCATTTTCATCTTTACTGGCGCATTGATGACTACAACGTGGAGCATGGCGGCAAGCTCAAACTTGCTGACGGCAAGCCCATCGGCACGGGGCGTGTGGTTTCGATCACGGATCGCGAGACGGGTTATCCGATGCCAACGATTGGCAAGAAGACGTTGGGCACACCGCTGCTGATGCTGAATCAAGGCGACAACACCTTCGCCAGGCCGTTGGTGTTTCGTGACAGCGAAGGAAAAGTCATCCAGCCCGGCGGAGCGCATGAAACGGGCGCGGTGGGCACCATGCTGGGCAAAGACGGACCGAATCTGCTGATCTGCAATGAAGCGGGGCGGTTGTTTTTGCTGCCTGGCAAGAAGCTGACGACGATGCCGTGACTTACTTCACGAAGTCGGTGAACCCGGCCTCCGTGCGCTTAAGTTCGGCCTTCATCGCTTCGCGCAGATTCGTGATACGTTCAGCGTGAGCTGGGTCGGCGTTGAGGTTCTTGAGTTCTTCGGGGTCGTTGGTGAGATCGTAGAGTTCTTCGCCCGATTGACCGTCGAGGTAATGCACAAGCTTGAAGTGATCCTGCACGACGGCGGAGTAGAGAGGCACGCCTTGGAAATTATCCTGCTTGCCATGAGTGAGGATGGTTTTGCGAACTTTGGAGCCGTATTCGTTGCCCATGTGCTCGTAGAGGCAGGCGTGCGGCCAGGAGCTGTCGGGTGCCTCAAGCAAGGGCGTGAGATCGCGGCCATGCACGGGCCACGGAACCTTCACACCGGTCATGGCAAGGAAGGTCGCTGAAAGGTCGGTGGCATTGACGGAGGCGTCGCACACTTTGCCCGTCGGAAAACGCGAGGGCATGCTGACGATGAGCGGAGAGCGGTAATTCGCATCATAAGGCGCGAGTTTGGTGCGGAAGCCGTGCTCACCCATGCTGAAGCCTTGGTCGGCGGTGTAGATGATGAGCGTGTTGTCGTATTGGCCGGTTTCCTTGAGCGCGGCGATGAGCTGGCCGACACCTTCATCAATGGCGGGGACGCATTCGTTGACCTGACGGACCCAGTCGTCGAAGCGCTTCGCCTTTTTCGCCTCACCGAAGGCTTCGCCGCCTTTTCCGGCGATCGGATGACCATCTGCGCCGCGAGTCCATGCCTGCGTCTGGTTCAGATAATCGGGCTTGCCTTCGCGTGGCGGAAAGATGTCGGCAGGCACGGGCACCGCACCATCTTTGTAGCTGCCGAGGTGGCGCTTCGCTGGCTTGGAGGGTCCATGCACGCTGCCGTAGCACAGCCAGAGATACCAGGGCTTCGAAGCGTCGCGCTTTTTGCCACGGATGTAGTCGAGCGACCACTGGGTGTAGTTGTCGGCGGGATAGCCGTCCACGGTTTGCTCTTTGCCATCAATGCTGAGGATCTGCTTTTCATAATACGCGCCGGCATTCTCAGGATGCAGCGGACGGTTCCAGACGATCTGATGATCCCAGTCGCGGCCCCAGCCAGAATCTGTGCCGGTATGCCACTTGCCGATCTGTGCGGTGTGATAGCCCTGCTGGCGCATCTGCGAGGGGATGAAGGGGCACTGCTTTGGATCGTAAGTGCTGCCGGGATACTTGCCCTCCATGGACATGGACTCGATGCCGTGGGGATGGCGACCGGTGAGAAGTGTGGCGCGTGAAGGCATGCACCAGGAGCCGAGATACGCGGCGTGGAAGCGGAGGCCGTTCTTTGCTAGCGCGTCGATGTTTGGCGTCTTCACCCAGGGCCAGGAGCCGGGATAGCAACCGACGGTTTTGGTCGATTGGTCGTCGGAGTAAATGAAGAGGATGTTTGGAGGCTTCGGCGCGGCGAAGGCCTGACAGGCCAGCAGGCAGAAGAGGAGCAGAGCGTGTGCTTTCATGATGGAGCGCGGTAAACGTCACGCCGTATGCCTTTGTAGCCGCAAAGATTAGATGGCTGGTTTCATGGCGTGACCGGATGGAGTCAGGTGAAGTCGGGCGTTCATGGTGTCGATCATGAAGACATCCACCCTCGTTTTTTCCCTCGTGACGCTGGCAGCGGCGGCACCCCTCCAGGCTCAGCAGACTTCTTTGCAGAAGAAGGATGTGGTTTTGGCTCCGCCGAAGAATCTCAAGACGAAGCTGTCCCCAGGCTACTCGATCCCAGTCGTGGACATCAGTGGGGAGAAGGAGCGGCAGGTGATCGTAGATCGTGAAGCGGGACAGTATCTCGGTCATCCGACGACGGTGCTTCTGGAGGATCAAAAGACGATGCTGACGGTCTATCCCAAGGGGCATGGGCGAGGGGCCATCGTGTACAAGCGCAGCAACGATGCGGGACTTACCTGGAGCGAGCGGCTGCCGACACCGAAGTCCTGGGTGACATCACTCGAAGTGCCGACGCTGCACCGCGTGGTGGATGCAGCGGGAAAGAAGAGGCTGATCATGTTCAGCGGTCTGCATCCGATCCGCATGGCAGTGAGCGAGGACGATGGTGCGACGTGGAGCGAGCTGAAACCCATCGGCGATTTCGGCGGCGTGGTGACGATGGGGACGGTGATCGATCTGAAAACACCAGGGCATTATCTGGCGTTCTTCCACGATGATGGGCGCTTCATCCGAGGCGGCAGCGAGGAGAAATACCGCATCAAAAGCCCGCACGCGCCGGAGTACAGTTCATCGACAGCGAAGCCTTGGCGTTTCTGGGTTTACACGACGCTTTCCAAAGATGGCGGACTGACGTGGAGTGTGCCGGTGCCGATTGCGATGCTGCCTGATGCGAACCTGTGCGAGCCCGGTGCATTGAGGTCACCCGATGGGAAACAGATCGCCGTGCTGCTGCGGGAGAACTCGCGGAAGTACAACTCGTTTGTCATCTTCTCCAATGATGAAGGCCTGACATGGACGGAGCCGAAGGAGCTGCCCGCAGCGCTGACGGGTGATCGCCATGTGGCGAAGTACACGAAGGATGGGCGCCTTTTCATCAGCTTCCGGGATACGACGCATGTGAGCGTGACGAAGGGCGACTGGGTCGGCTGGGTGGGAACTTATGAAGACATCGTCAAAGGCACCGAGGGGCAGTATCGCGTGCGGATCATGGACAACACGAAAGGAGCTGACTGCACCTACCCTGGTGTGGAAGTGCTACCAGATAACACCATCGTCACCACGACCTACGGCCACTGGACGGAGAATGAACCGGCCTATGTGGTGAGCGTGCGCTTCAAGCTGAGCGAGCTGGATTCGAAGCTGAAGAAGTGATCAGACGAAGGGGATCTCCACCTTCTCACCGTGCTGATCGTGAGCAGGATTCAGGGCGCGAAGCTCGAGCGTGAGCTTCGCAGCCGTGGCACGGGCAGTGACGAAGCCGTTGGGGCGTTCTTTGCCAAAGACGTAGGCCACGGGGGGCAGATTGATGAGCTGGATGCCGGTGGCTTCGTGCTTTTTGTGCTCCCAAGTATGAGTGTGTCCATAGACGAAGGCTTTGACCTTTTTGTGCTTGGCCAGGATGGCGAACATGGCGTCGCTATCGGCCATGCCACTGGGCTTTTTGCCTTCCGCCAAGGGAGGCTGCGGATTGTGATGTGCCATGACGATGGTGGGCTTGTCAGGGCATGAAGCGAGGGTGCGGTCGAGCCAGCCGAGCTGGAGTTCACCGAGTTCACCGGGGGTTTTATTCACTTCCTGGAGTGAGTCGAGCAGCACCCAATTCATGGTGGCGGAGCTGAGGACTTCGACATGCTTGCCTTCGACAGGACGCGGGTCCTGCGGGCTGGTCATGGCACCGATGAAGTGTTTGCGATCATCATGATTCCCGAGGGTGCAGTGGACCTGGATGGCGGACTCGCGCAGAGGCTCGATGAGCTTCACAAAGGTGTCATAGTCAGCCTGCTGGCCGTCGAGATAGGCGCAGTCTCCATTCACGAGGACGCCGAAGGGCTTCTGGCCGATCTTCAGCACCTGATTGACGCAGCGCTGGAGATTTTCACCCATGACGGCACCACGAGCTTCGAGCTTCACGTCAGCGGCGATGTGGGTGTCCGAGAAGAGTACCCAGAGTTCTCCATCGTTGTCAGCAGCCTTGGCGAAATGTGGAACCAAGGCCGCAGCGAGGCTGCCTTTGATCCATTGGCGACGGGAAATGGGAGGGAAGGTGATGGGCATGGTTGGTCTTATAACGCAGCCAAAATGGAGAGACTGTCCAGAGCTTTGAATCCCCTCATCTTGCGATCCGCTGAAGGGGCAAAGCACGAGCTTCATGCTCAACGGTAGAGACAAAAATGATGAAGCCCGGCACTTGGGCCGGGCTTCTCAAAAAGTTGCTGGTAGTCTCGTTCACCAACAATACGGACTATATCCCCAGCCTCGGCCATAGCCGTACGATGGGGCACGGTAGTTAGAGACGAAATAGCTGCTGCGATACGGACTGTGGTAGCCGTAATTGGGCGTCCGGCTATAGCGGTAATGCGTGGGACGATAGGGGCTGTAGATGCGCTGATAGACCGGCTGACGGCGCACAGAGTACCCTCGATTGTAGTTGCTGTAATAGTAGCGTGAGTCCCGGCTTGCCCCGATCTGCGTTCCAGCCAGAGAACCGAGCAGCCCTCCAATGGCGGCGCCTTCCAGCGGCCGTCCGCTCTGATTGCCAATGATGGCACCGAGCAATCCTCCACCGACAGCGCCTACGACGGCACCCTGTCGCTCATTCGGGCCTGCATAAGGGCTGATACAGGAGGATAATGTCAGCGCGATTCCGAGGGCACCGACCATGACCATGCGATGTGGTATTGATTTCATAGTGTTGAGTGGGTTCATGCTCATGACGAACTCACGAGCGTTGGACATTGACCACGCTTTTACCCGTTTCATTCAGACACAGAAGGACAAAACCAGCCCTTGTTTTCACTGAATCCAATCAGCTATGATATTTTCAGAAATTGCCGGAACAACCAACTCATCGAAGCCCCCGGAGTTCAGAACGCAACCGCTCCACTTCCTCCAAAAGCTGGGTGAGCAGCTTCAATCCACTGAGATTCATTTCACACGTTTCACGCAAGTGTTCGATGCGTCGGAGGGCGCGGATGGTTTCGTCATCAAGCGCCGGCTGGATGAGACCGTGCTCCTGATATTGCACGATGGTTTGCGTGGAGACCCCGGTGAGTTCGGACACAATCTCCAGGCTGTAGCTGACTTCGGGCATGGGTTCGTTCATGTCAGGCGCGAGGTTTGAAGGTGGATGTGCTGCGGAGCTGCTCCCAGAGCTTGCGTTCGTCGTCGCTGATATCTGTGGGCAGCACGACGTTGATGGTCACGAAGAAATCGCCGCGCTCGCCGGTTTTGCCCTTTGGCAGGCCTTTGCCACGCACGCGAAGATGTTGGTGGTCTTCCGCGCCAGCGGGGATGCGCAGTTTGATGGAGCCATCGAGTGTGGGAACGATCACTTCCGCGCCGAGCACGGCCTCCCATGGAGCCACGTCGAGTTCGTGATGCAGGTCGGCTTCACGCGTGGTGAAGTCGGGGTGCGAGGCATGACGCACTCGCAGGTAGAGATCACCCGCTTCGCCGCCATTGATGCCGGGTTCGCCCTGACCTGGCACGCGGATGCGGCGGCCATCGGTGGCTCCGGGCGGGATACGCACTTCAAAGGTGTGGGTGTTCACTGTGCCCGTCTGACGGTTCATCGTTTGTAGCGAAAGAGGTCGCTGGGTGCCGTGCATGGCCTCCTCCAGCGTGACGAGTATATCGCCCTCGATGTCGTGACCACGACGCGCCCGGACTTGTTGGCTCCGGCCGGTGGGGATGCCTTCGTCAAAGCCCTGCGGGAAACCGTAGCGGCTGCCACCGCTGAAGTATTGCTCGAAAAAGTCGCTAAAGCCGGTGCCGCCGAAATGGACATCCTGCTCTTGAGCAGCAGCCTCGGGCTCCTGCCAGTTGGCACCGAGTGTGTCATACTTTTTGCGCTTCTCGGGATCGCCGAGCACTTCGTTGGCCTCGTTGATCTCTTTGAACTTCTCCTCGGCGGTCTTCTTGTCCTTCGCGGTGTCGGGATGGTATTGACGCGCGAGCTTTCGGAAGGCTTTCTTGATCTCGTCAGCACTGGCATCCCGGGAGACACCGAGCGTGGCATAGTAATCTTTGAACTGGGCGGGCATGAGTGAACCATGAACGCGGGGATCAGCCGTGTCGTTGCCATTCATGCAGCATTCTTTGCTGGCAATGGGTGACCAATGATTGGCAACAGTGGAGAAGGATGCCGCTTGGGCAGGTCGTATTAATCAGCCTATGAAATCCAAACCCAGCCCGCTCGGTTCCGCGAAGAAAAAGAAGGCCGCCGCATCAGGCGTGACCGCCATCCTCAAGACGCCGAAGAAGCCTGTGACGGAGGCGATTCACACCGAGGAAAAGCCCGGTGCCAGAGGAACGCACGGCAGTCCTGGGCGCGAGGAGATCCGCAAGACCACGCATCGCGTCATGGGGTCTCGTCAATCGCAGAAGCCGGTGGAGCGGAGCAATCAGGCGCGCAAAAAACGCGGCTGATCACTTACGGCCAGAGAACCAAAATCCCAACACCGCCAAGCAGGGCGATGCCGAGACCGGACAGCGCGGGTTTGATGAAAGCTCGCGCTCCGAGCACTGCGACGAGGATGCCTTTGAAGACG
Organism: Prosthecobacter sp.; assembly: GCA_044361885.1. Classification (GTDB taxonomy): domain Bacteria; phylum Verrucomicrobiota; class Verrucomicrobiia; order Verrucomicrobiales; family Verrucomicrobiaceae; genus Prosthecobacter. The sequence goes on from JBIKIA010000031.1 coordinate 6,979, forward strand.
ATGTTTGCCAGTCCACCGACGAGGATCATGCGCCAGGCGGTGCCGGTTTCGAGATGGGCTGTGCTGACCAGACGTGAGGTGGACAGCGTGATGGCATCCATGTCGGTCAGGCCGGAGATCGCTGCGGCGATGTAAAGGCCGGAATCGCCGAAGTGCTCGCGTGCGGCAGCCACGACGATCAAAACGACGGCGTAAAGCAGCCCAAAGAGCACGGCGCTTTTGAGTTCGGACGGCGGGGATTCATCGGCGGTGTGTTTGCCTGACTTTTCCGAGATGCGATGCGCGATGGCCGCGACAAGTCCGAACCAAAACATCATCGCCAGCAGCGGGGGCAGCATCTCTTTCAAATGAGCAGGCGCGGCGATGGCGACCTCGACCATGACTCGCACGAAGACGATGGCGGATGCGATGAGCGAGATGGCGGCGAGGCAGATCCCGCAGGCTCCCTGATCGTGACTGCGCCGCGCCACGCTGGCCGTGGTGGCGGTGCTGGAGATGAGCCCACCGAGGATGCCCGCGAGTGCCGCGCCCTTCGTGCCGCCGAGAAATTTGCCCGCAAGATAGGCGGCGAGGCTGATGCCGACGATGAGCACGACCATGAGCCAGATCGAAAAGGGATTCAGCACGCCGAGATAACCCATTTCACGATTCGGCAGAGCGGGAAGGATCACGAGCCCGGCGAGCACGAGTCGGGCGATTTCGCGCAGATCATCTTCGCCAATGCGGCGGACCATGTTGTGCAGCGGCTTCTTGCTTTGCAACAGCACCATGACACTGCCGGCGATGATCACGGCGAGCAGTCGCTGGCCTGAGACGGTGATGATGCCGGTGGCAAACATGACAAGCAGCGCCATCTCCGTCGTGAGGCCGGAGTCGGGTTCTTTGTGCTTCAGTTCTGCCAGATGACCGAGCACGACAAGACCCGCGAAGGCGAGCAGTGCCGTAGCAATGACCCAACCGCCGTAGATGAGCCCGAGCAATCCGCTCAACGCCCCAAAGACTCCCACGAGCGCAAAGGTGCGGATGCCCGCGACGCGATTCTGCTCCCACTCGCGCTGCAGGCCGACGAGCAACCCGAGACCGAGTGCGGTGCCGAAGGATTGCAGGAGCTCGCTGGTTTCAGGAAGGGCGGTTGGCATGGCGGTAATGTGACAAGTGGCGTGACATTGCACAAGACTGGTCTGCATCTGGATTGGCGTGACACTTGCGGCAGCGGTGGATTCAGCCGAGAAGACCCCGTGCCCGATCCTGCCCCAACTCCGAAGCCACGACGCCGTTTTTGGCGGTGGGTGAAGCGTCTGTTTCTCACGGGTTTCGTGCTGATCACCTTGCTCGCCCTGTTTCATCGACCGCTCATTCTCGCGCTGCTGCGCTGGGCTGGGCCGAAGGGCGCGGCCACTCAGGGGCTGCCGCTGTCCTGGCAGCTGAGCGGCTCGCTTTGGCATGATCTGGAGATCGCCAATCTCAAAACAGGTGGTGGTGAGAAGCACTGGCTGCCGCGTGCCACGATCGGAAAGCTGTCCGTAAACTACGACGTGCGTGCCAACTTGGAGCGCATCGTCAAAGGGGTGACGCTGCATGATCTCGATGCCGAGGTGGACCTGCGGTATCTGCCTGCATCGACAGAGATCGAAGTGAAGGTGGAGAAGCCTGCGCAGCAGAAGGGCAAAGCACCGCCGCTGGTGTGGCCGAACTACCTCGATCTGAAGAACCTCAATGCCACGGTCACGCTGGCCGATGGGAAGCGGATCGCGGTGCGCGGACTGACGCTGCAAGTCGGCGAAGGGATGCCCGGTGTCTTCGAATGCCGCGAGCTGCGAGTGGAGCCGGACGGGCCGAACTTCGAATCACTCAGCGCGAAGATCGACTGGCAGCCACGCCTGATCGTGATCCGCGATTTCGCCCTGCCAAAGGATGTCGTGTTGGATGAACTTCGGCTCGATTTGAAGGAGTTCGAGGCGGGGAAGGTGGTGACTCAAGTGCTGGCCCATCTCGGCGCGGCGAAGATCAAAGCGGATGCTCAAGTCGAGGGTGTGTTTGGCGAAAAGGTGCGAGTTCTTGCGGATGTGCAGGTCAGTGATCTTCGTGCGACGGAACTGCAATCGCTCGGTCTGCCGAACGAGGTGAACTTTGATGGTGGAAAGCTCGCCGTGCATGTGGAGGGTGATCCGCTCGCGCCGCCACAGATGAAGGTGACGACGAACTTCGAAGTGGCAAACATCCGCGCCGCAGGGGCGATGATCGACAAGGTGGAGCTGGCTCTCGCGGTCGCGGATTCCAAAGCCGAGCTGAAAACCCTGCGAGTCACGCGAGGGAGCAATCTCGTGGAAGTCACGGGGCAGGCGCAATTGCCGGAGAAGATCGACGAGTGGCCGAAGACGACATGGTCAGCGTTGGCAAAGGCGAGCATCGCGGATGTCTCGCAACTCCTCGTGAAGCCGCCGCCAGTGGAGGGCCTCGTGACTCTGGATGCGAAGGCGGAAGGACTCGGCGCGACGCCCACGAAAGTCACCGGCAGCGTGAATGGCGAATCACTCGCCTTTGAAAACTATCGCCTGCCGAAGCTGGGAACTCAGTTCGCACTCGATGGCAAAGAAGCGCGGGTGGATATACCATCGTTGGCTTTGGGCGATGGGAATGAGGTCACACTCAAGGCGATGATGATGATGCAGGATGAGATGCCGGTGAAGGCCGAGTGGAGTGTGGTGGTCACTGATCCAGCGAAGCTCATCGAGACCACGGGCTTGCCGAAACCTGAGAAATCCGTGGCGGCAAAACTAGACCTCCAAGGCAAAGCCGACTTCGCGGTGAAGGACCTCAGCACTGGGGCCCTGGAGAAGCTGTTGGCGAACCTCACGCTGAAGGTCAGCGAAGGCAAATTTGGCGACAGCGTGCTGCCGAGTATCGCGCTCGAAGTGCAGGCGAAGGATGGCCAAGCGCGTCTGACACCTTGCTCGATTCGTTTTGATGACGAGAACCATCTCGAACTCAGCGCTGATGTGGGGATGAAGGCTCCGTATGCCTTTGAAACAAAGGGCGGTATCACGATGCCCGCTTTGGCACGTCTGAACGTTCTGCTGAAAAGTGTCGGCGCACCGGAGATCAAGACGGGCAGCCTTTTCAGCCAGCTCAATGCACGTGGCGAGCTGCAACCGTGGAAGTGCGAGGGCAAGGCGACCCTCACCGCGACGAAGGTGCGTCCGGCGATGCTGCCCGAGCCAGCGGACCTCACGTTGGACGCGACCTTTGCCGGGACACGGGCGGATTTGAAGTCACTCGAAGCCAAGCTCGGCCTTTGGAAGCTTTCGCTGGCTGGCGTAGTGGATGAGAAGTCGGCGAATCTTTCCCAACTGCGTCTCTGGCAAAAAGACACGCTGCTCATGGAGGGACATGCGAGTGCTCCGTTTGATGTGATGCAGGCATCGAAGGCTGACAGCGTGCCTGTGGATGTGGTGCTGAAGGCGACGAACCTCAAAGTAAGCGAGATTGCTGCCGCAACAGGTATGAAGGACGTGCCGCCGGGCATCTTGAATGCGGACATCGCGATCAAAGGCAGGCTCGAAACACTGGATGGTGTGGTGAAGCTGAACCTACGTGAAGTGAAGGTGCCGAAAGCGCCGAAGGCCTTTGGTTTGGCGACACTGGATGTGGACACCACGCTGCGTGGTGACAAGATGAAATTCCTCGTGAAGCTCGTGCAGCCACCGCTTCAGCCGCTCACGGTGGAGGCCGAGATGCCTCTGAATGTGGATGCGGCGGTCTCGAATCCAAAGTCGCTGAATGACACACCGTTGAAGGTGGCCGTGCGCATGGCGGAGAGTGATCTCGGATTCCTCACCGAGTATGCGCCGGATATGATCCGCAGCCTGCCGGCGAAGCTGAAACTGAATGCCGATGTCGCTGGCACGGTGGCAACGCCGCTGATCAAAGCAGCGGTGGATCTGGATGTACATGAAGTCTCATGGGCCAAGGCTGACATGCCGTCTGTGCGCGAGGTGAAGGTGCGGCTGCGGGTGAATGATCGCCTGCTGAGCATCGAAGATGTCTCGCTGATGATGGCCGGTGGCCGCGTGAAGCTCGGCGGCACGGTGGATGCCAAGGACACGGCGAATCCGGCGATGAATCTGAAGGTGGAAGCCCGCGAGGCGCTGGTGTTTCGCGATCCGACGACCTCCCTCCGTGCCAATGCCGATATCACCTGCGTGGGCACTTTGAAACAAGCCCGCGTGGCAGGACTCGTGGAGGCCGTGCGTGGTCGCGTGTTCAAGGAAATCGACCTCATGCCCGTGCTGAAGCTGCCCGCCGATGTGCCGCCCGTGCCGGAGAACACGCAGCGCAGCAGCGCGAAGCTGGAATTGCCGCCGATGCTCAAAGACTGGACCTTCGATCTGCGCGTGAAGACACGCGATCCACTGCTGGTCTCCGGTAATCTGGCGAATGGAGCCATCTCCGCCGACGTGCTGCTCGGTGGCACGGGTTCGGCTCCCCAACTCACCGGAGGCGCGAACATCGACCGACTGCTTTTGAAGCTGCCTTTCAGTCTGGTGAAGATCACGAAGGGTGTGGTGACGATGAATCCGCAGAAGCCTTTTGATCCCGGGCTCGATATCCGCGGCGAGTCACGCATCGGCAGCAACGACATCACGCTCTATATTTACGGTGACTCAACGAACCCGAAGACGCGCTTCACCAGCACGCCACCGATGAGCGAGGCCGACATCGTGACACTGCTCGGCACAGGCACGACTCTGAGTGGCAGCGGCAGTGATCTTGCTGCTGAGGCGGCGAGTCGCGCAGCCTTCCTTTTCATCAGCGAGTTCTACCGCAAGACCTTCAACAAAAAGAAGGTCGTGCGCGAGGAACCGCCTCGTCTGCACATGACCTTCAATCCCTCCGGCGCAGATCGCAGCAATGACGGCGTGCAGGCCGCCTACGATCTGACGGATCACTGGCGCGTGAGTGCGCGCTTCACTCAGACAGGTCGCATGAAAGCCCTGCTCGGCTGGGTGCTGCGCTTCGGGAAAGCGGCACAAGCGGTGGGTGGGGAAGCTCGAACGACAAATGGTGAATGACGAAATCAAACCAGACCTTCTGGTTCGTCATTCGACATTCGGGTTTCGTCATTCCTTGACCGCATCCGCAGCCAGCGCGGCGTTGCCGATGATGCCGGCTTCGTTGCTGAACTTGGCGGGCACGATTTGCAGGCGCTCCCAGACGACGGTGCTGAGCATGGACTGCACTTTGCGCTTCAGGGGATCGAAGATGAGGTCGCCTGCCTGAGCCACGCCACCGCCGATGACGAAGGCGTCGGGATTCAAAAGCCAGGCGATGCTGGAGATGGCGGTGCCGAGCCAGTCGGCGATTTCATCCCAGACCTGCCGCGCGATGTCATCGCCCGCCTTGGCGGCTTCGGCGATGTGCTTGGGGGTGCATTCTTCGACGGTCTTCGTGATGTGTGCCTCGGCGTAGCGCTGCACGGCATGTTCGGCGATCTCTTTGTTGCCTGTGTATTTCTCCAGTGCGCCGAGATTGCCGTAGTGCCCGGCTTTGCCATCGCAGTCGATGCTCATCTGGCCGACCTCGCCCGCTGCACAACCGCTGCCGCGATACATTTGCCCATTCAAAACAAGGCCGCCACCGATGCCGGTGCCCATGGTGAGGGCGACGATGTTTTGCAGCCCGCGACCTGCGCCATAGCGGAACTCGGCCCAGGCCATGGCGTTCGCGTCATTTTCGACGACGACAGGCAGGCCGGTCTTCTCACTGAGGATGGCTTTCAAAGGCACATGCTTCCAGCCGGGAACGTTCGTGAGGATGTGGACGAAACCGTGCTCGAAATCGACGAGCCCTGGCACGCCGACGCCGATGGCGCAGATGTCGGGATAAGTCTGGCGGAGTTTCTCCACGCGAGCGGCCATCTCGGTGATGAGGGCGGCTGGGCCGGCGAAGTTCGCAGTGGGGATGGGCTCGTCGGTGATGAGGAGTTCGCCATCACGGCAAACGCCAATCTTCACAGCGGTGCCGCCGAAATCGATGCCAACAGAGGTGCGGGGAGAATCAGACATGGGAAAGGGGCGCGAGATTGCCCACCAAGCGCAGTCCGTGCAAGGTCAAATCTGGGTCCACGGCGATCTCTTCGCCAATGCCCGCAATGATCCACCCCGCATCGCCACCAGTGGCCACGACATGGACGGGCTGGCCCTGCGGGAGTTCTTTTTTCAAAGCCTCCAAGATGCCACGGATCATCCCGCGATATCCGATGGCCGCCCCGGCTTGGATGGCAGCGACGGTAGAGGTTCCGATGGCGCTGGTGGGCTCACAAAGCTCGACCTGCGGCAGCAGCGCGGTGCGCTCGTGGAGGTAGTCAGTCATCAGGCGTAGGCCGGGAGCGATCACACCTCCGATGTAATGTTTGTCAGCCGAGAGGATGTCGAAAGTCACTGCCGTGCCGAAGTCGATCACAATGCCCGGCGCGCCATGCAGATGGGCCAGCGCCACGGCATTCGCGAGGCGGTCCGGGCCTATGCTCTCAGGCTTCGGATAGCGGACGCCGATGCCCATGGGCGTATCGTGGCGCAGCTCTAGCAGGTCAGGAAAGACCTCGCGCCAGACCGGAACGACCGCAGGGACCACGCTGGCGATCACGGCACGGCGGAAATCCCACCCGGCCACAGCCTGGCGAATCAGCTCCGTCGTCACGCCGTGGGTGGGCAGGTCGCGGCGGTCCAGCAGGGCGTTACGGGTGGACAGGCCGAGCTTCGTGCGGCCATTGCCCACATCGATCAAAAGGTAGTCGGCGGTCATCGGTCGGGTTTATTGGCCGGAACAGGTGTCGGCAGCAAGGACGGAAAAACCGTTTGCGAAAGGAAAGATCACCTCCACTATGCGCGCCCCTTGCCCGGTTCGGCCCCTCCAGGAACTGCGCGGCGAGACATCCCCCTATTGTTATCATGAGCAACATCATCACTAAAATCGAAGCCGAGCAACTCAAGAAGGACGTGGCAGCCTTTCGCGTCGGCGACACCGTGAAAGTTCACACCCGAGTCATCGAAGGTGACAAAGAGCGTATCCAGATCTTCGCTGGCATCGTCATTGCCCGCAAAGGCAGCAGCCTGAACGAAGCCTTCACGGTCCGCAAAATTTCCTATGGCGAAGGCGTCGAGCGTGTCTTCCCCCTTCATAGCCCGAAAGTGGCGAAGGTCGAAGTCACCAAGACCGGTCGCGTCCGCCGTGCCCGTCTCCACTACCTCCGTGGCCGCAAAGGCAAAGAGGCCATGACCGTGAAGGACGTCTTCCAGGACTCCAAATAAGAATTTCCGACGGCGGCAGACCTGATGAGTCTGACTGTGGTTGGTTTGTTGATCGACGTTCAGAGCACCTCCGCTAGCCACGCGGAGGTGTTTTGCGTTTAGGGCCTTCTCTTCAAACCACTACCCGCTCGTAGTAGCGGAACTCCAGCGCCTCCGTCTTCTCGATCACCTGCTTCAGCGTGAAGAGATGCTCGAAGGGCGACAGGAAGGTATCGCCCTCATAAGCCTGCTCGATCCAGGTGAGGTAGAGGCCATCGCATAGCGGCAAAAGATCGCCATAAACCTGCGCGCCGCCGATGACGAAGACGGTGCTGTCTGCCGGGCAATGCTGGGCCAGCTCCGAGACATCGCGGATCACTGTGATGCCCTCACGCGGCTGCATCGTGCGACTGAGCACGATGTTTTGCCGCCCCGGCAAAGGCCGCCCGATGGACTCGAAGGTCGTCCGTCCCATGAGGATCGGATGTCCGAGCGTGGTGCGTTTGAAGAACTTCAGATCCTCCGGGAAATGCCAGGGTAGCGTGCCATCGCGCCCGATGACACGGTTGGATGACATGGCGACGATGGCGATGAGGCGGGGCATGGCGACTATTCCTCTCCTTTGAAATAGTCCACCTCGTTCATCTCAAAGACCTTCTTCTGCGGCTTCACGAACCATTTCCCCGAGTCCGGGTAGTGGATCACGTCCGCCAGCGGCTGATCGGCGATGACCATGTAGGTCAGGTCTTCCGAACCAGTATTTAGGATCTGATGCGCCTCTCCAGGAGGGAAAACGAGGTAGTCGCCCGCCTTGATTGACTCTTTGCCCTGTGACATGCGCACCTTGCCGCTACCGGAAAGAATGTAATAAGCCTCCCACTGCGCCGTGTGCTCGTGCAGTGGGAAATTGACCTTACCCGGCGCGACCCGGTGGATTTCGAGGTCAAAGGGATGCCCACCGCCCCAGACCCCGATATCTTTTTGACCTCCAGCGGCTTGGGATAGCGACTGCCGCTGCACGCTATACTTGCCCAGGGGTGAGTTTTGCGTGGTCCAGGGGAGGTCGTCGGCTTGGGTGCGGGTCATACTGTCATTCGGAGCGTGCGAGTCCTCAGTCGCAAGCCTCATTTTCCCGTGACCTCCGCCTTTGGGAGAAATTTCACGTAAAGGGCATCCACCCCTTGAAGCCTAGCGTTTCCCAGTTATTTAGAATCATTCTAATTCTAAATTATGCCACCTGCCACCCATCGTCCCTCTTCCAAAGCCTCTGGGCTGGATTGCCGACTGGCCGTGCTCGGCGCAGATGTCCGGCTCACCCCGCATCGTCGTGAAGTCTTCGAGGTGCTCGCCGCCTCGACAGACCATCCCACCGCCACCGACCTCTACACCCGGGTGAAGGACCGCTCCCCGCACATCTCTCTGGCGACAGTCTATAACTGCCTCGACCACCTCACCACCGCCGGGCTCATCAAGCTCGTCCACCTCGAGCGCGGCCAGTCCCGCTACTGCGCCAATCTCCACGAGCACGTCCATTTCCACTGCGAAACCTGCGGCAAGGTCATCGACGCCCATCCCGCCACCGACTTTGACCCCGCCAAGTTCTGGAATCTCCCTGCCGGCACCAAAGTCAGCCGCACTGACCTCGCCATCCACGGCACCTGCCAGAACTGCGCCGCCAAATCCTAATTTCCTCCCCCAAAGCACCCACATGTCACTCGAGATTAAAGACCTCCACGCCCAGATCCCCGGCCGCGAAATCCTCAAAGGCCTGAACCTCACCATCAACCCCGGTGAAGTCCACGCCATCATGGGTCCAAACGGCTCCGGCAAAAGCACGCTGAGCAAAGTCCTCTGCGGCCACAGCGATTACGAAGTCACCAGCGGCGAGGTCCTGCTCGATGGCGTGAACATCCTCGACATGGCCGTCGATGCCCGCAGCCGCGCTGGCCTCTTCCTCGCCTTCCAATACCCGCACGAAATCCCCGGCGTCAGCAATGCCAACTTCCTCCGCGCTTCCTTGAAAGCCCGCCTGCCAAAGGGCGAGGACATCGACGCCGTGAAATTCTACAAGCAGCTCTACGCCCGCATGGACCAGCTCGAGATGGACCGCAGCTTCACCAGCCGCAGCGTCAATGAAGGTTTTTCCGGCGGTGAAAAGAAGCGCAACGAGATCCTCCAGCTCATGATGCTGGAGCCCAAATACGCCATCCTCGACGAAACCGACTCCGGCCTCGACATTGACGCGCTCAAGATCGTCTCCCGCGGCGTGAATGCCATGCGCAGCGAGAACCGCGGCTTCCTCGTCATCACCCACTACCAGCGCCTGCTGAACTACATCCAGCCCGACATCGTCCACGTCCTCAAAGACGGCCGCATCGTCAAAACCGGCGGCAAAGAGCTCTCCCTCGAACTCGAAGAACGCGGCTACGACTGGGTCCATGAGGAGCCTTTGGCCGCTGCTGCTTAATTCAAAGAATTCATCGCCATGCCCGTCGTCTCCAGATTCTACGGTATCGTCATCAAGATGTTCTTCTCAGAGCATGGCGTGCCGCATTTTCATGCAGTCTATGGTGAGCATGTCGGTGTCTATGCCATCGACTCGCTGGAAATGCTCGAAGGCGATCTGCCTCCACGCGCTCATCGCCTCGTGCGCGAATGGGCGGAGATCAACAAGACGCAGCTTCGCGCCATGTGGGACTCCAAGGACTTCAATCCTCTTCCAGGACTCAACTGAACCATGAGTAACTGGCCTGATTATCCTCGAATTGCCTCTGTTGAAGCCCTCTGTGGCTTTCAACTCCGCGTGGCTTTCGTGAACGGCCAGTCTCGTCTCTACGATTTCACCACGAAGTCTGGCCTGCCCGCCACCGAACTGCTCCGCGACGAAGCACTCTTTAAAACCGCGCACGTCGATGTAGGCGGCTACGGCATCGTCTGGAATGACGATCTCGACATCGCCGAATCCGAACTCTGGCTCAATGGCGTGCCCGCCGAAGCATCTTCCACAGTCCACAAATCACTTCTGACTACTCACATCTAACTTTCACTTTTATGGTCTCCGCCCCTGACTCCACTCTTGAACCCGTCGCGAACGACATCTCCGACATCCGCGCCGACAACACCGGCAACTTCACCTTCCCAGAGCGTAACAAGTTCGACTCCGGCTTCGGCATCACGTCGAAGACCGTCGATTACATCAGCGATGTAAAAGACGACCCTGATTGGGTGCGCGAGTTCCGTCACAAGGCGCTCAAGGTCTTCCAGGACAAGCCCATGCCCACGCATTGGGCCACGAAGGATCTGGAGAACATCCACTTCGACGAATTCCGCTACTACCTCAGCGACGGCCAGAAGCCGAAGCGCTCTTGGGACGATGTGCCCGAGGACGTGAAGAAGACTTTTGATCGTCTCGGCATCCCTGAGCAGGAACGTAAATTCCTCGCCGGCGTCGAAGCGCAGTACGACAGCGAGGCCGCCTACTCGAACATCAAAGCCGCCGTCGCAGAGCAGGGCGTCATCTTTGTGAACAGCAGCGAGGGCCTCAAAGAGCACCCCGAGATCTTCAAGAAGTGGTTTGGTAAAGTCATCCCCACCGGCGACAATAAATTCTCCGCGCTCAACAGCGCTGTCTTCAGCGGTGGCTCGTTCATCTACGTCCCGCCCGGAGTGAAGGTGAAACATCCGCTCCAGGCCTACTTCCGCATCAACAGCGAGCAGTTCGGCCAGTTCGAGCGCACGCTCATCATCTGCGATGAAGGCAGCGAGGTCATGTACATGGAAGGCTGCACCGCGCCCAAGTTTGAAACCGCCACGCTGCACAGCGCCGTCGTCGAACTCGTCGCCATGAAAGGCGCGAAGATCCAGTATGTCACCGTGCAGAACTGGAGCAGCAACGTCTTCAACCTCGTCACCAAGCGCGGCATCGCCATGGAAGACGCCGAAGTGCGCTGGATCGACTGCAACATCGGCAGCCGCCTCACCATGAAATACCCCGGCGTCATCATGAAGGGCAAACGTGCCCGTGGTGAGGTCATCAGCATCGCCTTGGC
>JBIKIA010000324.1:0-5720 GCA_044361885.1 Prosthecobacter sp.
GGCCTGAGTGGCTCGACAGTTCGCCTTTATTGTAGGCTTTTGCCCTTTGTCTCTGGAGCGAACCAGATGAGCACCATGCCGACAAGATAGATGCAGGACAGTACGGAGAAGGCATTGGCTTCGACCTGGAGTTGCATGAGTCGGCGTGCTTCGCCTTCGAGTTCCGTCACCTTGGCCGAGCCGAACATACTCATCAGATTCACGAACTGAAGCGAACCGATGGCGGCGATGAGGCGTCCGAAATTGAAGCAGAAGCCCTGTCCCGTGGCGCGCACGCTGGTGGGGAAGAGTTCCGGGAAATAGAGCGGGAAGAAGCCGTAGAACGAAGCAGTGAGACCGCCGAGCAGGAAGGCGCTCGTCATCAGCCACACGGGCATGCCGGAGCCAGTGTAGGAATGGTTTGTCTGGAAGAACACGAACGCGGAGCCCAGCGCCAGCACGCAAAGAAGGAAGTAGGTGATCCGGCGGCCAAGCTTGTCCGCCACCAGCGGTGTGAGCAGTGTGACGAGGATGGCACCCAGCGCCGTGGCGATCACGACGTACTCGATGATGTTCGACTTGGTGCCTTCAGGCGAGAGGAAGGAGGCCCATTTGGCGGCCTGCTGTGCCGAGCCCCAGGTTCCCATCAAAGCCACGGCGGCGAGTCCTGCGCCGATCAGCAGACTCTTCATGATGAAGGCGCGCTCGTCGGTCTGCACACTGCCGCCGGCCTGGGCGCGCGTCATGTAGCGCCGCACGGGAAGCAGGTAGCCCCAAAGTGCGATGGCGAGTCCGACAAAGGTCACCGGCAGTGCCACTCCGTTGCCGACTTTTTCCAGCACCTGTGGTGTCCAGACGGTGATAATGCCGAGCGCGGCAATGGCGGCGATCAAGACTCCGAGAAGGTCTTTGGTGGCCCAGTGCGAGGTGGTTCCAGACTTCTTCTCCGCCTCCCACTTGTGAGATTCCGGGACGAAAATCAGGATGAAGAAGTTGATCAAGGCCGGTGCGGCACCGCTCACGGCGAGGAGGCGCCAGCCGCGGTTGCGCAGCAGATAATCCGTCGTCTCCTGGCTGATGCCGATATTGCTGATCCAGTGAGTCACCGTTTCCAAGCTGGCATTCAAATACAGGCTGAGCACACCCGTCAGCAGGAAGCCCACATTGGACGCCGCACCGATCATGCCCGCGATCCATGCGCGGTTCTTGCCACCCCAGATTTCATTCACGAGAGCCACACCGAGCGCCCACTCGCCACCCATGCCGAGCGAGGCGACGAAGCGCAGAGCGGCGAACTGCCAGGCTTCCGTGACAAAGGCACACAATCCGGTGAAGATGGCAAAGGTGAAGATGGCCAGCGCCATGGCCTTCACCCGGCCCAGCTTGTCACCGAGCCAGCCGAACAGCACCCCGCCCGTCGCAGCGCCCACCAGGAAGATGGCGATGATCACCGTGAACCACTGGCCCTGCACGGCGGCTGTCGAGTCAGGCAGCATGTCTTGGAGCGCAGGCTTGCCGATCAGCGGGAACAAGCCCATTTCAAATCCATCAAAGAGCCAGCCGAGGAAAGCGGCTACAAGGGCAGCGATGTAACCGCGTTGCGCGGTGGGAGATACAGGAGTGGCGGGGGTGGACATGAGCGGGAAAGAACGAGACTGGGACAAAGAGGCTTTCAGAGCAAGCACGGAGGACTGATTCCCATTTGCCACCCGCGCAGCCACCGCCATACTCCGCGCCCGCCCTCCCCAAACCATGGCCTCACCTTTCCTTACGCAGGATTTCCATATCCGTTGGTCCACGCTCGATCCAAGCCACATCCAGGCAGACATCACCCAGTCTCTGCAGGATGCCGAAGCTGCCATCAATCGCGTCTGCGAGCAGGATCGCGGCAAGATGAACTTCGACTCCGTGGTGCTCGCGCTTGATGAAGCCACGCGTGCGCTGAATGAAAGCTGGGGACTCGTGACGCACCTTGACTCGTTGTGCAATTCGCCCGCTCTTCGCGAAGCCCACAACGCCATGCTGCCGCAGGTCAGCTCCTTCTTTGCCAAGATCCCGCTCAATGATCACCTCTGGGATCTGTTGGAGACTTATAGCAAGACCGAGGAAGCCCGCGACCTGCCCCCAGTGAAGAAGCGTGCACTCAGTGAGACGATGGAAAGCTTCCGCCAGGCCGGCGCTGATCTGCCGCCGGACAAAAAGAAGCGTCTCGAAGAACTCGAATCCGAGCTTTCTCAAGCTACGCAGAAGTTCTCCGAGAACGTGCTCGACTCCACGAACGCCTGGGAGCTCATCGTCACGGATCCCGAGCGTCTCAAAGGCTTGCCGCAAAGTGCCATCGATGCCGCAAAGGCTGATGCCGCCGCGAAGGGTCTCGGCACTGATGAAACGCCGCAGTATCGCTTCACACTGAAGGCTCCGTCCATGATCCCGGTCATGGAATACGCTGACGACGAAAGTCTCCGCCGCAGCGTCTGGGAAGGCACCACGGGCATTGGTCGAGGTGAGAAGCACGACAATACCGACCTCGTCTGGAAGATCCTCCGCCTCCGCCACGAGAAGGCCCAGCTCCTTGGTAAAAAAGACTTCGCCGATCTCGTGCTCCAGCAGCGCATGGCGAAGAACGGAACCAACGCGCTCGCTTTCACCGAGAACCTGCACGCCAAAGTCGCCTCAGCATTCCAGCGCGAGACCATCCAGCTTCAGGAGTTCAAAGCTGACGGAATGGGACAACAGGCCGACCTTCTCCAACCTTGGGAAGTCGCCTTCTGGTCGGAAAAGCAGCGGAAGTCCGAGTTCGACTTCGATGAAGAAGAACTGCGCCCCTACTTCCCGCTCGACCGTGTCTTGAAAGGCATGTTCGATCTCGCGGAGAAGGTCTTCGACCTCCGCATCACGCCACGTCAGGTCGTTCATGTGCCCGTCGGCGAACCCAGCACGGCCAGCACCAGCTCCACGCAGGAAGGCCCCGTCGAAGTCTGGCACCCGGAAGTAAAGTTTTATGAAGTGCGCAACGAGAAGGATGTCCACATCGGCTCCTTCTACGCCGACTGGCATCCGCGTGACTCGAAGCGCGGCGGAGCCTGGATGAACTACCTTCGCATGGGCGTGCCACCCTATGGCGAGCGCGACCGCCGAATGCATCTCGGCCTTATTTGCGGGAACATGACCCCGCCCGTGGATGGCAAACCAGCACTGCTCACGCACGATGAAGTTTGTACCGTCTTCCACGAGTTCGGCCACCTGCTGCATCAGCTCTGCGGCAACGTCGAAATCCCTTCCCTCAATGGCGTCAGCGTCTATTGGGACTTCGTCGAGTTGCCCTCGCAGATCATGGAGAACTTCTGCTGGGAGCGCGAGAGCCTGGATCTCTTTGCCCGTCATCACCAGACGGGTGAGGCCATCCCTGCGAAGCTCTTCAAGAAGATCGTCGCCGCCAAAAATTACCGCAGCGCCAGCGACATCATGCGCCAGCTCGCCTTTGGCAAACTCGACCTCGAATTCCACATCCGCCACGCCACCACCGAGGGCGCGGACCTGGATCAGCTCAGCCGACAGACCATCAGCGACTACCTCATGCCGATGAAGACCGAGAACCCCTCGATGGCCCGCCGCTTCAGTCATCTCTTCAGCAGTCCCGTGGGCTACGCCGCCGGTTACTACAGCTACAAATGGGCCGAGGTGCTGGATGCCGACGCCTTCACCCGCTTCCAGAAAGAAGGTGTGCTGAACAACAAAGTCGGCCGCGACTTCCGTGACAAAGTCCTCAGCAAAGGCAACAGCGAAGACCCTGCCAAACTCTTCCGCGACTTCATGGGCCGCGATCCCGATCCGTCGGCGCTGCTCGTGCGTGCGGGACTGGCTTGAGGCATCTTAAAGTTCGGCAGACTTGAATCAGCCGCACTACGCCTGAGTAGGACGGGTGTAGATTGATGCCGCATCCGATTCGAGCTCTGGTCTTTTATTTGAAGACACCCGTGGGAATAACGGTGTGACGCAGATGACTCTGCGCACTGTCCGATGAGCCCTATTTTTCGACCTTGAATCCTACCCTCCCTCCGGTAGAGAACAGCCCCCCGCGCCTGGCCGCCTCTGGCGCTTTTTCATCCTCTCACTCTACGTTCACCCTTTAAGCTCATGAATAAAGCCCTCCTCGCCCAAGCCGCCAATGAAGCCCGTGGTCTCGCCATGGATGCCGTCCACAAGTGTTCCTCCGGTCATCTTGGCCTGCCGCTCGGTGCGGCGGAGATCGGTGCGGTGCTCTTTGGTGAAAGCCTCCGCTGCAATCCTGCCGATCCAAAATGGCTCAATCGCGACCGTTTCATCCTCAGCGCTGGTCACGGCTCCATGTTCATCTACTCCTGGCTGCACCTCAGCGGCTACGAAGTTTCGATCGACGACGTCTCGAAGTTCCGCGTGCTGCATTCCATTACTCCGGGCCACCCTGAGTTTCATGAAACCCCAGGCGTCGAGTCCACTACCGGCCCGCTCGGTCAGGGCGTGGGCAATGCCGTGGGTTATGCGCTTTCCAGCAAAATGGCCGCCGCGAAGTACAACACCGCCACGCACACGATCATCGACAACCACGTCATCGCTCTCGCTGGAGACGGCTGCTTGCAGGAAGGTGTGGCGCGTGAGGCCGTCTCCTTTGCCGCGCACAACGCGCTCGATAACCTGATCCTCATTTACGACTCAAACGATGTGACACTCGACGCCATGGCGAAGATCACGCAGAGCGAAGACGCACAGGCCATGTTCACCGCCATCGGTTGGGACGCCGTGACCATCGACGGTCATGATCTCGACGCCATCCTCGGTGCCATCGAAACCGCCAAGCAGGCCGACAACGGCAAGCCCAAGATCATCATCGCGAAGACGATCATCGGCAAAGGCATCCCTGAAGTCGCCGGCACCGCCAAGGGCCACGGCGAAGGCGGTGCGAAATTTGTCGATGCCGCCAAGAAAGGCCTCGGCATCCCTGAAGGAACGCATTTTTACGTCAGCGATGAAGTGAAGACCTACTTCGCCGACCTCAAAGCCAAGCGCGCCGCCGTTCATGCCGAGTGGGCCGCCACCTTCACCGCCTGGAGCGCTGCGAATCCCGAACTCGCCGCCCAGCTCGAAGCCGCCCGCCACGGCAGCATCAGTGCTGAGGACCTGCTGAAAGTCGTGCCGGAATACTCCTCCGAAGGCAAAGCCGCCACCCGCAACAGCGGCGGCGAGATCCTCAATCACATCGCCAAATCCGTGCCGCACCTCGTGACCGGCAGTGCAGACCTCTTCGGCTCCACGAAGAACTACCTCACCGGCCTTGGCGACTTCAGCGCTACGAACAACACAGGGCGCAATATCTGGTTCGGCATCCGCGAGCACGCCATGGGCGCGATCTGCAACGGCCTCGCCTACGACGGCCTATTCCTCGCGAGCGGTGCCACTTTCCTCGTCTTTGCCGACTACTGCCGCCCGAGCATCCGCCTCGCTGCTTTGGCGAAGCTGCCCGTCACCTACATCTTCACGCACGACAGCGTCGGCGTCGGTGAAGACGGCCCCACGCATCAGCCCGTCGAGACCATCAGCGGTCTGCGAGTCATTCCGAATCTCGATGTCATCCGCCCCGGCGATGCCGAGGAAGCCGCCGCCGCCTTTGCCGCTGCCTTTAGCCGCCAAGACGGACCCACATTGCTCGCCCTCAGCCGCCAGGACCTCCCCCATCAGGGCCACGCCAGCGCAGCAACTCGCCG
>JBIKIA010000717.1:0-2650 GCA_044361885.1 Prosthecobacter sp.
ACCTGGGCGGCTAGCTCTCCAGATCAGTTGGCGGATTGGATTCAAAAAAACCCAGCTTTGCATTCCACCGACACGGCACGCCAGCACCTGGCTGCCGCCTGGACCCGCACTGAGCCCGAGCGTGCCCTGACCTTGGCTGGCGGCATCCGTCAGCCCCCACTCCGCCAAGAGGTCATCAGTCGCATCCTCGCGGACTGGCAAGAAAGCAATGCGACAGCCGCTGATGCCTTCCTTCGTCGTTACCCGCAGATGGCCCACCGGCTTGACTCTCATTGAACCTGAACGCCGCGATGGAAGAAGGGGCGTTTTGCGCTGCGGAGTTGGTGCGATTCAAGTTGGTGAGAACGCTATTTCGCCCAATGCAGTAAACGAAACCGTCGATTTTGCAGCACTTGCCGGTGCCCCAGCGTATCGGCCGCTGCACGTACCTTGGAGCCTGCACGGAAGCATGTGGCCGGCGTAGCCAGCACGCGGCCCGCTTTCACAGGAGGATGGCAGGGGGCCTCCATCCACCACGGCGGCGGTTGGTTGCACATTCTTTCCTGCCGCCAGACGCAGGATCGCACGCAAATCGTGTGCCATGGCTTCAAAGCAGCCAGCCTTTTCTCCAGTGACGTGCCTGCTGATGAGTGGAGAACCAACGAGGCAGCTCATGCAGCAGCATCCGCCAGGGTCAACAGGCTCTCACGATGTAGCGCAAACCGTTGAAGAGATCGCGCAAGGGATGATCACGTTGCGGCGCATCTTCTCTCATCAGGCACAAATAGGGCGCACTAAAGGCCCATTCCTCATCACTGACATCGCTGAGATAAATGACGGTTCTTTGTCGCGGTGAGTTGATTGCTTCTTGGGGCATTCGCAGCTTATACCCGTATCTTTTTCGGGTGTGCCGCGCTTTTATCTCTAGAGTTCATAACACACTCTAGGCGTGACGCTGGGCTTGTATCGCACCCTTTGACTTGTGTAAGCAAGACAGTTGGATAAGCGGTGGCGGCGGCCCCGTTGAGAGCCGCCGCCTTGGGATGAATCAGTTCCGGAATGAATCAGTTCCTGAAGGGACGGATATCGAAGAGCACGCTCGCTTCAATCGCGCCGGTTGCTATGCTACGGGCCTGCATCTCAATGTGAGTGAGGTTTGTCACGTTGAAGCGGCGAATTCTCGCATCGTAGGTCGCCGCACCGGTAAGCGGATCAATCACCATCGGAATGGGTGTCTCGCGACGTGTCTGGCTACCGTCAGGAAGCGTGTTGATCATGACAGCGACGAGGCTGACGCCCTGCGGCTTGTCCACCGTACCACGCCAGCGCGGTTCATTCGCGGCCACACGAATGTCGAATCTGTCCCCAGTGATATGGATACCGGCGTTTGGGTCCGTGAATTCGGTCAGGACTTCCTGCACAAAAATCACATGCTCGCTCACCATATGGCCGACCACATCAAGGTTGGTTTGGCCTCTGACGACCTGCCTGAAGAACTCTTCGCGAGGGATCACCGCCTCACCAAGACCGAGCACATCGGCGCCGAACCGTGGATCTTGGTTGAAAATCAGCAGCAATTCACCAATGACGAACGAGTCTGGGCGCGTGCTATTACCACGTGCAAGTGAGGTGACCACGCCTGCGGCGACATTTTCGGCGAGTTCGATCACAACCTCAATGTCCGGAACAAAGTATTCGTTGCCTTGGTCATCGACGTAAACATGGCCCGCTGACTTCAGCGTGCCACCAGTGGACATTGGATAGGTCCAGGCAGCCGGATCAGCACCACGGAATCCTGCCCGGTCAAGGAAGTCTGCAGGCAGAGCTGCCGCATTGGCTTGGTAGCACTGCTGCACGATCTGGA
This sequence comes from Prosthecobacter sp., assembly GCA_044361885.1. Classification (GTDB taxonomy): domain Bacteria; phylum Verrucomicrobiota; class Verrucomicrobiia; order Verrucomicrobiales; family Verrucomicrobiaceae; genus Prosthecobacter. The sequence goes on from JBIKIA010000717.1 coordinate 1,844, forward strand.
AGTAGTTCTGCTCGATGGCAGCCTGCGCAACTGGGTCACGCAGCAGCCCTGGGGCGCTGTCCGTGGCACGGCGTGCTTCTGAGGTGCTGAAAACAGAGCGCGTGGCACCTAGACGGCGCGTGCCCAGGTTGGTCGAGACCACAGAGAAATCCCGATCGATGCCGATGGCATTGGCGTCGGCGAGTCGGTCGAAGTCTGCCGCGCCGATCCCGGTCAGCGCTTCGCCATCCTGCCCGAGCACGGATGATCCGCTGATCAAAAGCGGCGTTCCGTTGACCGTAGCGGGGATGGTTACCTTCTTGCCGGTGACGAAGATTCCCTGATTGGCTAGGTCGAGGTTCCAGATCGGCCCTTCCGTCGCAAACAGCGACAATGGGGCCTTTTGGCGGAGGATACGTCCATCCAACATAACCGCGATTTGACCTGTGACGGTGTTGGGCGGGGTAGGCTGGACTTGCGCGGAGGCAGTCCAGCCTAGGGAGCAGAGTGCGGCAAGAGCGACGGTTCTGGCTCGATTCATATAACTGCGCCGATTTTGGCGAGTCAGATTTCTTTCTTTTCTCATTTTTGTTATTTTTGTTATTTTTGTTTTTTTTGTTTTTCCTTTGGGGAGGAATTTGAAGCACTCATGCGCGCCGGGACCGATCAGCGCCGTGAGCGGATCTTAATATTATGGTGATTATTCCTGTTAGCTGATGGACGCCAGGAACTCGCCTTCTCTTCAGGCTGGTAAACTTAATTACCATACAATGGAGTAGGTACCGTGGTTTGTTTAAGATTTACATAATATTAATGGTATCTAAATTA
>JBIKIA010000042.1:0-16384 GCA_044361885.1 Prosthecobacter sp.
CCTCGGTTTTACCGTGGAGGCACTGGCGGAGAAAGCCGGTGTCGCCGTGGCCCAGGTGGAGGCGGTGAAAGACGGCACCCCTGACCACGCCACGCTCCTGAAGTTGGCACCGACGCTGGGCCTGCACGGTCCGTCTCTGGTGACCATGGCCGATGGCGGCTGGTCCCCGGCGGAGGTGGCGCTGGACGGCCTGGCCCAGTTTAACACGACCTACCATGACATGACGGTGAATGCCTACCTCGTCTGGGATGCCGAGACCCGCGAGGCCGCCGCCTTTGACACGGGTGCCACGGCTGCGCCGATGGTGGCGAAGCTCGGCGAACTGGGCCTGATGCTAAAGTATCTCTTCCTCACCCACACGCATCCCGATCATGTGGCCGACATTCCCGCGCTTGCTGCGCCCGTGGTGCTGGTGAGCGAGCGCGAGCCGCATCCCGCAGCGCAAACCTTCGCGCCAGGGACGATCTGGCAGCTCGGCGGCCTGACGGTCGAGTCCCGTTCCACCTGGGGGCATTCGAAGGGCGGCACCACCTTTGTCGTGCGCGGCTTATCGCAGCCTGTCGCCATCGTGGGCGATGCTCTCTTTGCCTCCTCCATGGGCGGCGGCGCGGTGTCGTTCCCCGATGCTCTCGCTACGAACCGGAAGGAAATTTTCACCTTGCCCGACGACACGGTGATCGCCCCCGGCCACGGCCCGCTCACGACGGTGGGCGAGGAAAAGGCGCACAATTCTTTTTACCCGGAGTTCAAGTAGGCCAAGCCTCGCTGCTGCCAGATACGAGGGCTCCGGGCCGAGCCGGTGAAATCGTGCTGGCAATTAGGGAAGGGGAATGCTTTGAAGAGGGAACCATGAAAATCGTTCTGCTCGACGCCCATACTGCCAATCCGGGAGATGTCTCCTGGGCTCCTTTGGAAGCCATCGCCGCCTGTGAGATCCACCCGCGCACGCCGGTGGGGCAGACAGTGGTGCGTTGTGCGGACGCGGAGGTGGTGATCACAAACAAGGCGCCGCTGACGCGGGAGATGATCGAGGCGCTGCCGAAGCTGAAGTACATCGGCGTGACGGCGACGGGCTACAACATCGTGGACGTGGTGGCCGCGAAGGAACGCGGGATCGTGGTGACGAATGTGCCGGGTTACAGCTCACCTGCCGTGGCGCAGCTCGTCTTTGCCCTGCTGCTGGAGCTGACGAATAACGTCGGCCATCACGCAAAGACGGTGCGTGACGGGCGCTGGGTGGCCTGCCCGGATTTCTGCTACTGGGATCATCCGATCATCGAGCTGAGCGGTCGCACGCTGGGGATCATCGGTTACGGGGACATCGGTAGCTCGGTGGCGCGGATCGCGGTGGCCTTTGGGATGAGGGTGCTGGCCAGCAAACGTGACTGGAAGACGCCGCCACCCGAGGGCGTGACGCCGGCGAGCATCAATGAAGTCTTTGCCCAAAGTGATGCGATCTCCCTGCACTGCCCGCTGACGGATGCGACGAAGCATCTGGTGTGTGAGCGGACGCTCGGATTGATGAAGCGGACGGCTTTCCTGATCAACACGGGCCGGGGTCCGCTAGTGGACGAGGCGGCTTTGGCGCAGGCGCTGAATGAGGGCCGTATCGCTGGAGCGGGGCTGGATGTGCTGAGCGTGGAGCCAGCCAAGGCGGGGAACCCGCTGCTGACGGCAGAGAACTGCCTGATCACCCCCCACATCGGCTGGGCCAGCTATGAGGCCCGTGTGCGTCTGATTGACGCTGTGGCCTCGAATCTCCGGGCTTTCCTGGATGGGAAACCGGTGAATGTGGTGGGGTAAAAAAAGAGGCTGGCATTTAAGCCAGCCTCTTTGGGAAACGATGGGGAAGGGGATTTCCCTTCCTATTCAAGCCAACTTAGCCCAATGCGGCGGTGGCTTCTTTGCCTTCGATGACCTTTTGCGAGGGCTCTCGGATCTCATAGACGATGCCGATGAGCTTGAGGAACTTGATCACGTAGTAGGAGATGTCGATTTCCCACCAGAAGAAGCCCTGACGTGCGCAGTGTGGGTAGTAGTGGTGGTTGTTGTGCCAGCCTTCGCCAAGGGTGAGGATGGCGAGGATGAAGGAGTTTTTGCTCGATTCACCGGTCTCGTAGCGGCGTGTGCCGAGGAGGTGGCAGAAGGAATTGATGGCGAAGGTGGTGTGGTAAAGGATGAAGGTGCTGACGCAAAAGCCCCAGAGGAGACCGGGCAGTCCTGCGAAGAGGTAGCAGGCAAGCATCAGTGATGCGGGCGGAATCCAGTGATATTTGTCAATGAAGACGAGCTCGGGGAACTTAGTGAGGTCCTTCACTCGCTTGGCGTCATAGGCGTTGTAGTCCGGGGCAAGAATCCAGCCGACGTGAGCCCAATAGAAGCCCTGCTGTTTCACGGAGTGGATGTCTTCCTCCTGATCGGAGTGCTGGTGATGATGGCGATGATGGGCCGCCCACCAGAGGGCGCCTTTTTGTGCCGACATGCCGCCCAGCCAGGCTAGGACGAACTGGAACCAGCGGGAGGTCTTGAAGGAACGATGGGAGAAGTAGCGATGGTAGCCGCCGGTGATACCGAACTTGCGGATCAGGAAAAGGCTGGCGCAAAGGATGAGGCTGGTGGCGTCCGGCTTGATCAAAAACACCGCGCAGATAGCAGCGATGTGGATGGTGAAAAACATGAGAGCTCCGGGGCTCGTGTAGGATGCGGTAACGGTTCTGGTCACGATTCGTCTTGGCGTTGGGTTGGAGAATGCGCGCGGTCTATACGCACTGGGGGCTGGAAATCAACACTGGGATATGGCGGGACTACGCGCCAATCTTGTCACCTGGGTGCTAGAGAGCTGCATTCTCCATGGGAACGAAGGTTAAATGGGCAGAGATTTAAAGGGCAAGAGAACGCGGCTGACGTCCGTAATATGAGGCTATGTCGCCCCATCATCCAGCGACCCGACGCGATGTTTTACAGGCCGGAGCTATCAGTCTCCTCGGGCTAGGGATGAATCATCTCACGAGCCTGCGGGCGCTCGCCGCTCCAGGTTCAGCTCCTGCGCCGAGGGCGAAGTCGGTCATCTATATCTTCCTTTCGGGAGGATTGGCTCAACAGGAGAGCTTCGACCTAAAACCGGATGCGCCGATGGAAGTGCGCGGGGAATTTAAGCCTATCCGCACCCGGACGCCGGGGACTCATATCTGCGAGCATCTGCCCAGATTGGCACGGATCTCGGAAAAGTGGTCGCTCGTTCGGTCACTGACGCATGGGAACAGCGACCATTCGCAGGGGCATCATGTGATGCTGACGGGGCGGACCGACATACCGGTTGGCTTTGACCCATCGAAGCCGAAGAAATCAGACCACCCTAGCATGGCGGCGCTGGCCACGGCTCTGCTGCCGAGAAAGAAGGACAACCTGCCGCCTGCCATCGTGCTGCCCGACAAGCTCGTGCATCGGCAGGGGCGGACTCTCGCTGGTCAGTTTGCAGGGACGCTGGGTTCACAGCATGACCCCTGGTTTCTGGAGATGTCCCCCTACCATCCAAATCATTATGGGGCATTTCCAGAGTATCTCTTCCACCACGAGCGCGGCTTTGAGAAAGATGAGAGCCTACAATTCCGCGCTCCCCACCTTTCCCTGCCGCAGGGGTTGACGCTGGACCGGGTAATGGATCGTGTCTCTCTGCGCAACTCGTTGGAGGGGCAGACGGAAAATCTCACGGCTCTGGCAGAGGACACCTCTTTTGACACCTATCGTCAGGCGGCGGTGTCGCTGCTGGGGAATCACCAGGTGCATGAGGCCTTTAGTTTGGATAAGGTGGACCCGAAGATGCTCGACCGCTACGGGCGGCACAGCTTTGGCTGGAGTCTGCTGATGGCACGTCGGCTACTGGAGAGCGGCGTGCGCATGATTCAGGTGAATCTCGGCAACAACGAAAGCTGGGACACGCATCAGGCGGCCTGGAAGAACCTCAAAGACTACCTCCTGCCGCCGATGGATCAGGCCGTGAGCGCGCTGATCGAGGACTTGGACGCCAGCGGTCTGCTGGATGAGACGCTCATCGTCATGGGCAGTGAGTTTGGCCGTACGCCGAGGATTTCCGCCATCTCGAAGACCGCCCTTCCTGGCCGCGATCATTGGGGCCATGTGCAAAGCCTGCTGCTCGCAGGTGGCGGAGTGAAAGGTGGTCGGGTGATCGGCAGCAGCGACAAGATCGCCGGCTACCCCGCCAGTGATCCGCAAACGCCGGAAAACCTGGCGGCGACGATTTACGAGGCGCTCGGACTGCCTCGTGAGCTGATGTGGCATGATTTCACGGGTCGGCCGCATCCGCTCTACATGGGGTCGCCGATCTCGGGATTGATGTGATTACCGCCGCGTCGGTAGAAGCCGGGAACCTGGGAAAGAACTCGGTTTCAAGCCTGTCCCGGCGCAACCGCGATTTCTTGGGGGTAGATATGGTCGTGGCGTGCACATGCTTGACTGCCAACGGGTTATTCTGATAAAGATAATTTATATTCGGGGAAACCAACCCGGATAGGTGCGGTTTTCCGCATCGCCCAACCCTGCCTCCAATCAAATTTATGCGTGCCCTTTCGCACTCCTTGACAACCTTTTCGTGCCTGATCGTCTCCATCCTCGGACTTGCCACGGCCTCGGCGACGACTGATTTCTACAGCTCTGGTCCAGGATTGGGCGCTCCAGACACGATGTGTGACGTCTGGCAGGGGGTGTACAATGCCTGGGGCCTCGCGGCTGCGGGTGATGAGGACTTCGATGGAAGCTCGAACTTCGTGGAATCGGTGGCAGGCACCGACCCGCGAAATCCCGCCGATAGTATCAAGGTGGGGAACACGACCATCGCGGGGAATACCGTGACGTTTTCCTTCGATGCCGAGGCGGGAAAAAAATATCGCATCCTGAGTGACAGCATTTCGCCGACGGGTGCTTTCGTGACCTTGGAGACGCAGATTGCGCCAGTGAATGGAGCGACAGAATATGTGCCGACGGCGGACAATCCTACCCAGACGATCTCGATCGTGCGATCTGGGGCAAGCAAATTTTACCGCATCGAGACGACTGAGGCAGACAGCGACAATGACGGGGTGAGCGACTGGGCGGAGGGTGAGCTGGGCTCAAACCCGATCGTGGCAGAGAATTCAGGAGCGGGCTACAACTACGCCGACACGCTGCACTCCATGATGTCCTTGGTGGCGACGCCCACGGTGGCGACAGGCTATGAGAAGAATGACAAGACTCTCGGCGCAGGCGCGGTGGCGGTGGCGGCAAAGATCGGCCTCACACGCACTTGGCCGCCGGTGGGGAGCCTAGTGCCAGTGATGGCGCTGCCTGGAATCGTGATGACGGGGGCGGGAGGGGCAGTGGATATCACGAAGTCCAATGCGTCTCCTGGAGATTATGCAGCACTGGGAACGGTCAACATCCCGGCGGGAGAGGCCGCCGCAGGCGGAGCGCCCTATGAGGTGAATGTAACGCCTGTGCAGGATGCGGCGGATGAGGTGCCCGAGTATGTAGAGGTGACTTTCAATCTGCCTGGCGCGAGCGGCGTGGACGGCCCCTCTGCCACGGTGAGCATCGGTGATTCTGACCCTGCCAATGCGAACAATACCCAACTCTATGTGGCCTACCTCGGACGTGAGGCCGGTGTGACGAGCACGGCAAGTGGCTACGCGACGGCTCTGGTCAATGGGGATCACACCAGTGCGGCCATCTCCGTGGTCTTCAACAACCTGTCCTCTGAGCAAAACACCGCCTATATACGTTCGGGTCCGAACAACGATCTGGCACCTGCTCTGCCGCTGGGTCAGGTATCAGGCTTTAACTATAACGTGGCCTATAAACCCGGTTTCTACAGCACGGACCAGGCCTTCCTCACAGCCCTCAATAGCGGCGGCATCTGGTGCGCCATCTCCACGGCGAACTACTCAGACAAGGAGATCTCCGGCCAGTTCCAGAAGGCGAATGGTACGACTACTTTTGATGAGAACCGCCCTGATCTCGTGGCCCCGAGCGGTGGCTGGCAAAATCCGACGGGTGCTGAGCTGGAGCGCGAGATCTGGCGCTTCCTTTCCCAGTGTACCTGGGGCGGCACGCAGGCCCTTTATGATGAAGTCCTCGCCGAGGTCAATGCAGCCCCTGCAGGCCCCACCCAATACATCACCGGCCTGAGCAACTGGCTGGACAATCAGATGAACTCGACGCTGACCCCTTCGATCAATTTCCGCACGCTGGTCATGGCGGCCGACAACGAAGAATTCATGCTGCGCGGGAACAAACCAAGCACCTACTTCGGCGATCCGCAGATCAACAACGCCACCTACCCCGTCACCTACGATGCGGCGGGCAATCCCATCATCGGCACCACGGCGAACAACAACAACTTCAGCAACAACTATCCGCAGTCCGGCCCGAACCGCCGCCGCGAATGGTGGGCGATGATACTCCAGTGCAAAGACCAGGTGCGCCAGCGCATGACCCAGGCGCTCAGCGAGATCACCATCATTTCTGAGGCCGATCAGACCACGCTCGACCGCCACTATGGCTGCGCGAACTACTGGGACATGCTCGCCGCTGGAGCCTTTGGCAAATACCGCACCCTGCTGGAGAACGTCAGCTACAGCCCGATGATGGGCATGTATCTCACCAGCATGGCGAACCGCGCCACCTACGATGCTGGCGGCGGCTTGTTCGTCAGCCCGGATGAAAACTACGCGCGTGAAATCATGCAGCTCTTCTCCATTGGCCTGATCCTCCGCCACCCCGATGGCAGTCTGGTGCTCAACAACGACGGCCTGCCCATCCCGACGTATGACAACAACGACATCACCGAAGTAGCCCGCGTGATGACCGGCTGGTCCCACGGTGCACGCCATGCCGTCGGTTATCAGTCGAACTTCAGCGGCACCACTCTCACCTTCAACAACGCCGCCTCCCAACGCGTCAGCGACCTCGTGCTGTTCAATGCGGCGACTGCGGCGGCCAACAACAACAACGTCTGGTTTGGCCGTGATGACGGCCATCTCTACTGGGCCGCCCCGTGGATCAATCCGATGAAGCTCATCGGCCGCATCAGCACCTCCGCCTCTGCAGGGACCGTGTATCACGACTTCAATCAGTACAATGATCCGGACACGGGCCTGCCCGTAGCCAACGTCTCCAAGCGACTCCTCGCCGGCAAGCACGGCCAGTTTGACGTCCCCATGCGCACCGGCCTGCCCGGCTTTGGCATCGGAGCCAATGACATGGCCTGGCACTCCGCCGCCGTGCTCGACATGACCGACGCCCACAACTGCCTCGCTGGCAATCCGGCCTCAGCCACCTATGGCCTCGGCACGCAGGCCAGCCCCGGCCACCAAAACACACCCGTCAATATCTCCCGCTGGCTGATCCAGCGCCTCGTCACCTCCAATCCCTCCGCCGGTTACGTCTATCGTGTGCAGAAAGCTTATCGCGACAGCAATGGCACCCTGGCCAACGTCTTCAAAGCCATCCTGCTCGACTACGAAGCACGCTCTCTCGCACTGGCGGACTCCTCCATCTCCCACGGCAAGGTGAAAGAGCCCATCGTCGCCTTCGCCTCCATGCTGCGTTCCCTGAAAGCCTTCTCGGGCGCGCCGCTCTCCATACTCAAGGACAACGCGCCTCCCTTTAGCGGCACCGACAGTCCTCTGTCCGCCCCCTACCCTCAGACCGAGTTCGACAAGTTCGACACCACGAACAACAACCCGCCGTCTCTCCCCACCGGTTGGGCCACCGGCCCCTTCCGCTTCCGCTTCGGTGATCTCACGGGCAATATCGGGCAGTCGCCACAGCGTCCGCCGAGCGTCTTCAATTGGTTCCTGCCTGACTTCGTCGTCCCTGGCCCGATGGCGGAGGCCGGTCTGTTCGCCCCCGAACTGCAAATCTCCACCGAGTCCAGCGAAGTGGCGAAAGCCAACTTCTTCTACGCCTACACTTGGTCCAACCTCACTGGCATGACCACGCAGCCGGGGGCCGACAGCAACGTCGCCGATTTCCTCCTGAGCAACACCTTCGCCACGCCCGCTGTGCGCTTCTCGCTTGATGGCGGTGCGACCTTTGTGAACTCGCTCACCTTCACGTCGGCCAATTACGCCACCCCACAGACCGTCACCGTCGTCGCCGCCAACACGCAGTCGATGACCAGCCTAGATAACAGCCTGCTACGCTTCAACGTGACCGGAGCTGGCTCTGGTTACGACAACCTCCCCGCCGCCGCCATTGACATCGCTTTCACCGACAACGAACAGCCCAATGAAGGCATCCTCGCTCTGCACACCGGCTTCAGCACCTGGGTGCAGGAAAGCGGCAAGACCGACACCGTCTCCGTGCGCCTCTCCGCCCCGCCGCCCTCCGGCACCACCGTCACCGTCAATGCCGTCACCACGAGCGGACAGGTCACCGTCTCGCCCACCGCGTTTGTCTTTAACGAAACCACTTGGAACACCAGCCAAACCGCCACCGTCACCGCTGTCGTGGACACCACCGCCGAGCTTCCTGGCGCTGGCAGTGACACCCTCACCTTCACCGCCGCCGCTGGCAGTGGCATCTACACTAGCCTGAGCACCGCCGTGCCCGTCGGCGTCGCTGACAACAGCGCCGCTGCAGGCACCAATGCCTTCGATGTGGTCATCACCGAAACCGGCGGCTCCACCGACGTCACGGAAACCGGCAACAATGGCAATGCCGGACAGACTGTCGGCGTGGACACCTACACCATCGTCCTCACCCGACAGCCGAGTGCCAACGTCGTCGTCACCTGCACGCCGAACAGGGCCGATGTCGGCCTCAACACCACCACGGGCGGCACTACCTTCATCACCTCGGCGGTCACCCGCACCTTCACCAACGCCAACTGGAACACGCCTCAGGAAGTACGCGTGCGAGGCAATGACGATGGCAGTCGCGAGTCGAGCTATCCGACCAACCCGATGCACAATGTGATCATCGCGCACAGCGTCGGAGCCACTGGCGGCTATGCAGCCACCAGCGCCTTGCAGCCGGTCGGAGTCGCCATCACCGACAATGACCACCGCATCGTGCTCACCCACGTCGGCAACGGTGAAACGCGGGTCAAGGAAGGCGGGAACGTCGCTGATGGCCTGTCCGACACTCGAAACGACAGCATCACCGTCGCGCTCCGCGTGGCACCGACCGCCAACGTCACCGTCAACCTCGGCTCCAACAGCGTCGTCTGCAGCCCAACCAACCTCGTCTTCACTCCTGCCAACTTCGCCACCCCTCAGACCGTCTTCGTCAGCGCGGTGGATGACTTCGTGAATGAAGGAGCCCAGCCAGTTCTCTTTTCGCCTGGAGCCGCGCCCACCATCGCCACAGCCACCTCCGCCATCACCAGTGGCGTGGTAACCGGCATCACGATCACCAATCCAGGAGCCGGTTATGCAGGCATCCCAACTGTCGCCTTCACCGCCTCTCCAGGCACAACGGCCACCGGCACCGCCATCATTGGTAGCAACGGCACCATCGTTGGCGTCAACATTTCCAATCCTGGGGCCGGTTATGTCACCGCTCCCACCGTCACCTTCGGCGCACCGCAGAACGCCCCCGCCCTCATCACCGCCAGTGCCACCAGCGTCAATATCGCCGATGCCAACTATAACAACGAATGGGGCAGCACCTACAACGGCACCTTCACCCAGCTCAATGTGACCGTGCTCGACAACGACGCTGCCGGCCTCATCGTCACCCCTACTGGTGGCAGCACGGTGGTCTCCGAAGGCGGTGCCACCGATGACTACACCGTCGCCCTCGCTCAGCAGCCCACTGGCAATGTCACCGTCACCTTCACGCCGGGCACGCAGGTCACAATCTCGGGTGCCACGCTGGTGAACAACGTCCTCACCTTCACCACCGCGAACTGGTCCACTGGCCAGGCCGTCACCGTCTCCGGCGTGAACGACACCGGCGTTGAAGGCGATGCCCTCACTAACATCGGCGTACTCGTCACCTCCACGGACAAGGCCTACAGCGGCGTCAAAGCCCGCGCCATCCCCGTCACCGTCATCGACAACGAAAGCCTCGCGCCTCTCACCATCGGTCACAGCAATGTCTTCACCGGCGTTTCAGAAGGCGGCACCGCAGGCACTGGCGGCACACCCAACGTCTCCGACGCCTTCACCGTCGTCCTACCCAGAGTCCCGACCGCGACCGTCACTGTCACGCCCATCTTTGATAGCGTGCAGGTCACCGTCACCCCCGCATCCATCACGTTCAGCACCACGAACTCGACCACCGCCCAGACCTTCACCGTCACCGCTTTCGATGATCTCGTTGCCGAAGCCACCCCGCACAATACCGCGCTGCGCTTCGCCGTCGCCAGCACTGATCCTTTCTACAACAACCCCGCGCATCTGCCCGTGATCGTCCCGATCAAGGACAACGACAGCCCCGGCTTCAGCATCGTCGAAAGCAGCGGCAACAGCACGCCTACGGAAGGCGGCACCGACACTTACACCGTCGTCCTCACCAAGCAGCCGCCTGTGGGCCAAGTCGTCGTGATCGACGTCGCCTCTGCCAGCACAGCAGACCTCACCGTCTCACCTGCGACACTCACCTTCACCAATGCCAACTGGAACGTGGCGCAGACCGTCACCGTCACCGCCATCGCTGACATGCTCACAGAAGGCCGCGAAGTCGTCAACGTGACCAACACCATCAATGTCGCGAGCACCACGGACAACACCTACGATGTCCTGCCCGCGCAGACCGTGGTCAACTTCATCGCCGAGCAGCATCGCCGCAATGCCAGCCTCGTCGTCATCCCCAGCGGTGGCAGCATCCGCAGTGGCGACGCCTTCGCCAACAGCGGCAACACCTACGTGACCGAGGGCGACGGCAGCACCGACACCGTGGACTTCTACCTGTCCAACGCTCCGGCCTTCCCCGTCACCGTGACCCTCAGTACCAACGCGCAGATGGGCTTCTCCCAGAGCGTCTTCTACTTCGATGCCACGAACTGGAACATCCCGCAAACCGTCGTCGTCAGCGCCATCAATGACGATTTCAACGACACCTACGCCGTCATCAACGGAGTCGTGACCCTCGTCACCCAGAGCCAGAACATCACCTTCAATCTCACCGGTGATCCCGAGTTCTTCGGCAACAACCCCACCAGCGCCGTCAACATCCTCGACAACGACTCACCCGCTGTGAAAATCGTGCAGTCGGGCGGCATCACCACGAGCACCGAAGGCGGAGCCACCGACAGCTACGACGTCTCACTCACCACCGCGCCGAACAACAACGTCGTCGTCGCCTGCACCCCCGCCGCTGGCAGCACCATCAATGGCTCCACCGCCGCCATCAACCTCACCTTCACGACGGCGAACTGGAACACCCCTCAGACCGTCACCGTTCTGGCCACCAATGACGCCACCGTTGAAGGCAATCACCAGGCCAACATCACTCACACGATCAACGCCGCCCTCACCACCGACACCAGTGGCTACAGCAAGAGCCTCACCACCTGCGCCACCACCAGCGGCAGCACCACCGTCACCTGCTTCAGCACGGTCGGCCTAGCCGTCGGGATGAACGTCTTTAATGTCGGAGCAGGCACCGGTATCCCCGCCAACGCCACCGTCGCCAGCGTCGTCAACACGACCACCTTCACCCTCAGCGCCGCCGCCACCGTCACCAACGCCAGCGTCAGTCTCCAGACCACCATCGCAGGCATCCAGATCGTGGTGAACAACATTAACGACAACGACAACCTCGCCATCGTCACCCCCACCCTCACCGATACCCGCGTCCATGAAGACGGCACCCTGGGAGACAGCTACAGCGTCGTGCTCCGCAGTGCGCCCGCCAGCAGCGTCATCATCACACCTACCGTTCCGGCCAACCAAGGGCTCGCCATCAGCCCCGCCAGCCTCACTTTCACCACGGGCAACTGGGCCACACCGCAGTCCTTCACCCTCAGCGGCGTGGATAACGGCAACAACGCCGAGCGTGCCCGCACCGTCACCATCACCCATGCTGCCACTGGTGGCTCCACCGCCACCGTGCATAGCGTCGGCGTGAACATGCTCGCCAAAGAAAACACCCGCATCCTCCTCATCGACAACCCCGGCATCACCGAGAACGGAGCCACCGCCACCTACCGCGTCGCCCTCAGCCGCGCGCCGACGGCCGATGTCGCCCTCGCCCTCACCACGCCCGACGGGCAGCAGCTCGTCGCCCCGCCCATCGGCACCAGCACGGCACTAGTCTATGGCGCGTCCACCACGCTCACCTTCACCCCGGCGAACTGGATGAACTTCCAAACCATCACCCTGCGCGCCGTCGATGATCTTCTTGCCGAAACTCCGATCAACACCGGCAGCGGCTATCTCCATACCGGTGGCGTCGTTCAGACCGCCACTAGCGCCGACACCGCCTACAACGGAGCCGCCGCTGGCACCGCCCTCGCCACCATCGTTGACAATGAGGTCAACGCCGTCCGCATCACCCCGAGCGGCGGCAGCACACTGCTGAGCGAGGTCGGCCAGACCGACAGCTACGACATCGTACTTTCGCAGGCCCCGACCGCCGATGTCACCGTCAACATCACGCCTGATACGCAGAGCACCGTGTCACTGCCGAGCGTCACCTTCAACGCCGGCAACTGGAGCACCGCGCAGACCATCACGATCACCGCCGTCAATGATGTCGCCACTGAGAGCACTCACAACACCGTCATCACCCACGGCAACGCCGTCAGCGCTGATGCGAACTTCAACGGCGTCCCCGTGCCCACCGTCACTGGCAGCATCACTGACAACGACGGCGCGCAGCTCGTGGTCAACCAGAGCGGCGGCACCACCAGCATCGTCGAAGGCGGTGCCAACGACACCTTCACGCTCGCCCTCTCCACCGCGCCGACCGCGAACGTCACCGTCTCGCTCATCCCGCCGATGTACATCGTTCCCGTGCCGCCTTATGCGAAACAATACGGCTACTACACCACCGACCTCGGCGGCTCCAACCAGCAAAAAGACCGCGTCGTGGTGGACTACACCGAGATCATTCTGCTCTATCGCAATACCTTCTACGACAGCCTCGAATTCGTTTATGGCACCGGTAGCATCCCCGTGCTCCCAAGCGACGTGAGCATCCAGAACGCCCACTGGGCCGCCACCAAAGCCATCGTGGACAAGATGGATCTCTGGTGGTGCCAGGGCAGTCTCAAGGTCAGGAACCCCATCCTCATCGAACCCAATCAGGCCGCCCCCATCCCGCTGCCCGCCACCAATTCGCGCCAGGTCATCATGGACTGCCTCTACCAGATCAATGGCGGAGCCAACAGCCTGGGCACCACCCGTTACCTACCCGAAGTCGTGTTCGACCCGAAGAACCCACCCGTCGGAGCCTTCCACGACGAAATCCGCGACCGCGCCCGCTGGGCCGGTTATCTCATGAGCACCGTGATGCCTGGGTTTGTCTCGCATTAAAATCAGCCCACACGACCGAACCTTCCTCGTCCTCGAACCTCCGCGCTTTTTACCTTTATGAACCTGTTCCTCCGCAAAAAAGAAGACCGCTCCAAGCCCAACCGCCGCGACTTCATGCTCCAATCGACGTGCGCCAGCCTGGGCATCACCAGCATCGTCAACACGCTCGCGCAGTTGAAGCTCGTCGGCAGTGCGGCGGCCCAGGGAGCGGGAGACTACAAGGCGCTCATCTGCTTCTTCAACAACGGTGGCAGTGATTCCAACAACATCCTGATCCCGTCCGAAACGAGCAACGCCCGCACCGCCTACGATGCTGGTCGTGGCGTGCTCAGCGTGCTGGATACCGAGTTTGACATCACCCCCGCGAACGCCGCCAACAGCTACTTCGGCACTGGCACCACCCAGGTCACCTCCCGCATCACCCCGCAGAACGCCGGTGCCTACGACCCCAGCGCCAGCTACACGCAGAACAAGATGGCGCTCCATCCCGGTGCCTACCCGCTCAAGACGATGTTTGAGAGCAGCGATCTCGCCTTCGTCGCGAACGTCGGCACGCTTGTCGGCACCCAGGCCGTCACCCGCACCAATTTCAACACCCTGCCCGCTGCCGCCAAGCCGCCGCAGCTCTTCTCCCATTCTGATCAGCAGACCCAGTGGCAGTCCTCCCTGCCCGATCAGCCCTTCTCACGCGGCTGGGGCGGCAAGATCGCCGACCTGCTGCAAGGCCTGAACGCAGGTGATCTGTCCATGTCCGTCTCCATCAACGGTGTGAACAGCTTCCAAGTCGCCTACGACCAGCCCGCCTATTTCATGAACAGCTCCGGCAGCGTCTCCTCGCTCACCGGCTTTGGCACTCCCTACACCACCGCGCTGCGCAACTCCGCGCTCCAGCCCACCTACAGCAACCCTGGTGTGCTCCCAGGCACCAAATACAACCCGCTCGCCGCCCTCCGCACCGGGGCTGACCCTCTCGCCGGCACCAACTACCAGCATAACGCCGCCGGGTGGAGACTTCGTGCCATCGAGCAGATCATGGCCATGCAGCACGCCAGCCTCTTTGATGAAGCCTACCTCGGCGCTCCTGAGAATGCCCGCATCACTGAAGGCCTCGTCGGCAATGCCCTCGCCCAAACCATTACCGGTGCGACGACCAGCATGGACGTGCATTGGGAAAACTGGTTCCCGACCGGCCTCTACAATCCACGCATGCCCGACATCGCCAACCAGTTGAAGACCGTCGCCCGCATGATCGCCGGGCGCAGCGCCTTGAGCAACACGCGCCAGATCTTCTTCGTCCAGCTCGGCGGCTGGGACACCCACACCTCACAGATCCCAGGCGGCACCACCGCCGGCCAGTATTCCCTCATCAACCAGATGTCCCGCGCCGTCCGCGCCTTCAAGGACGCGATGGACGCGATCGGCATGTGGGACAAAGTCATGTGCTTCAGCGCCTCCGATTTCAACCGCACCCTCACTCCGAACAAGAACGACAACACGGGTGGCTCCGACCACGCCTGGGGCGGTCACATGTGGGTCGCCGGCGGTGCCGTCAAAGGACGCAAGATTTACGGCCAGTTCCCCAATCTCCAGGTCAATGGCGGCATGGACTGCACAGGCAACCGCGGCCGCTGGATTCCGACCACATCGACGGACCAGGTCTTCGCCAGCATCTCGAAATGGTTCGGCGTCAACGACGGGGACATCGGCACCATCCTGCCGAACTTCACCCGTTTCCAGGCTGACCTCAGCCAAGGCGTGCTTAACGCCAAGAATCTCGACTTCATCGACTTCACCATTTGAGCTTAGCGTTCCACGTTTCAAATTTGGAAGTCCGTTTCCTCGTGTTTCGGGAATGCAGGCTTCTCTATTGAAGCCTAGTGCATGAAATCTGAATTCTTTCCTGTCTGTGCTTCCGAAACGCCCTGGCCCCTACGCCCTCACCTTGCTGCTCATCGTCCTTGTGGTCGTTGTGGCTTGGATGTTTTATGCCCTGAACTCACCAGAGCTGGTCGAGGCTGTGTCCCGGAAAAATAAAGGCACTTCCCCCCAGCAAGTCGCACCCATCCTATCCGCGTCAGTGCCCGGTGGCCCGGTCGCTAGTCCCCAGTTTTCTTCAGGCGGAGTTGATCTCGAACTTCAAGCCAAGGCTGACAGTCTGCACTCCGACGAGCATGGTCCTCAGCGGGATCTGGAGGTCGTTGCTGAATTTCTGGAAACATACGCTCGCGCCACTGGTGGCCAGCCAATCGGCGACAACGCTGACATCACTGCCGCTATCTCCGGCACCCAATATCCAGGGCAAAAAGGTCGTGTTTTCCCAAAAAATCACCGTGCCGTGAAGGATGGGAAGCTCGTGGACCGATGGGGCGAACCCCTCTGGTTTCACCCCAATTCCGGCAGTTCCATGGAGATCCGTTCCGCAGGTCCTGACAAGCAGTTATTTTCCCCGGACGATGTCATCCTGAATCCGAGTCCCAGCGGTCTGGGTGCGACGCCTCTTGGAACTCCAGAAATGCCGCAATAAGTTCAGCTGTATTGATTTACAGGATTGACCCAGTTGGCAAAAATTGGGTAGGCTCACGCAAAATTCGCAGTAGCCCATCCGGCCTCACATAACCGCTGCCTACCAACTTGCCATGTTCTCGCGCCTCCATCTCATCATTTTTTATGCTGCTGCCTTCATGTTTGCGGCCATTGCGCCGCGTGCTCAAGCTGTCTCGGACGATTACTCTACTGGCCCTGGCATGGCACCCGCAGATGGGCTCGATGACCTCTGGCAGGCTGTTTATAATGGCTGGGGCCTCCCGCCTGACGGAGATGCGGACTTTGATGGCTGCTCCAATCTCGTCGAATGCATCGCCGGTAGTGATCCCCGCAAAGCAGACGACTGCCTCAAAGTCGGG